>JAITKG010000175.1 GCA_031278495.1 Prevotellaceae bacterium
GTGTCGTCGTTCCTGAACTGGCCGTTTATGGTCAGCGGCATGTCTATCAGCATTTCGTTTTTGGTGTGCGCGGCCACCGGCATCTTCTTCGGGTGGTACCCCGCGCGCAAGGCCGCCTCTCTCGACCCCATCAACGCCCTGCGGTATGAGTAGATGATGTGATGATGTGGTGATGTGGTGATTTCAGGATTTTGATAATACGGGCAAAACCCGTACCTTTGTGATATTAATGTAATGTATTATGGAAACATCTGCTTTATACCAAAAAATTCACCGTTTGCCGTTGTCCAAGCAGCAGGTGGTGTCCGACTATGTGGAATTTTTGCTGAGCAAAAGCCGCAAACGCCCTGCAAAGAAACCCCATCCGCGCGCCGGTTATATGAAAGGCACACTTATCTACATGAGCGACGATTTTAACGAGCCGTTAGACGACTTTAAGGAGTACATGTAGATGAGAAATATGTTGATAGATACGCAATCGTTTATCTGGTTCATGGAAGACAGTAAACATCTTCCGGCAACCGTCCGGGCGCTCATGAATGATAGTTGTTATCAACTCACGATTAGCATGGCTTGCTTATGGGAGATGACTATTAAAATGAGTTTATCGAAACTTGCGCTATCGGCCGACATTGCTACTATAATGAACGAGGCGAAGGCAAATGGTTATCAATTTCTGTCAATAGAGCCGGCACATCTGATTACGTTGTCTGCGCTGGAGCCCATTCATCGCGACCCATTCGACAGGATAATGATTGCACAGGCCATTACCGAGAATATGCCCATCGTTACCTCCGACAATGTTTTTAAACAGTACCCGGTAAAACGCCTGTGGAAATAGCGTCATGAAAACCCCTAACACATACGGCACAGCCATGAACTACCGCTCGGCGGTGCTGTTTGCGCTGGCCATCAGCCTTACCATGCATGTGCTGAGCAGCATTATGTTTTTCTACCGGCGGGGAGCCATCATGCCGGGAAATACGCCAATGCCCGACTTTGATGCGTTTCCCCTTTTGATTTCAACAATCACCACGTTCCTCTTTACTTTTTTGCTTTACCTTATCAACTTTGCATTATTGAAATTAGATAAACAGAAATCCTCAAAAATGTTGCTGCTTATAGGCTGCATGATAGTTGCCACCACCATGCTAAGTTGGATTTTTACGTTTATTCATACCCTGTTGTTTGACTATGGCAAGCATCCCGAACGGGCGTTTTTTGGCGGGCTGATGCGCGATTTTTCTACGGCTACGATTGTGTTTTTTTCCTCGCAAATCGTATATGCCAATGCCCGGCGCAACCTGATAGCCCTTGAAAACGAAGCGCTGAAAGCCGAGAACGAAAAGACGCGCTACGAAGCGCTGCGGCAGCAGGTCAATCCGCACTTCCTGTTTAACTCGCTCAACACGCTCAACGCAATTATCAAAACCGACCCCAACAAGGCGCAGCAATACGTACAGGAACTTTCCTACATCTTCCGCTACACGCTGCAAAACGAAGACGTCATCACGCTCGACGAGGAACTGAAATTCACGGAAACCTATGGCTCGCTCATGCAGATACGCTATGGCAGCAGCCTGCAAATCGACATGGACGTCCGTCCGGAATACCGCTCATACCACATCATTCCGCTTAGCCTGCAAACGTTGGTAGAGAACGCCATCAAGCATAATATCATCAGCCGTCAGCAGCCGCTCGCGGTGCGGATTTTCACGGAAGACAGCCGTCCGGCGATAACAGTGTCCAATCCGCTGCAACAGCGGAAGACGCCGGAAGACGGCGAAGGCGTCGGGCTCGCCAACCTCGCCGAACGCTACCGGCTCAAATGGCAACAGGACATCGCCATTTGCTGTACGGACAATACATTCAGCGTAACCATCCCCCTGAAGAAAATATGAAAGCGGTGATTATAGAAGACGAAGTAGTGGCGGCGCAAGCGTTGGCGTCATTGCTCGAAGAACTGTATCCCGACATCACCGTACCGGCTACGCTGCAATCGGTGGAAGAAAGCGTGGAATGGCTACAGGCGCACGCCGCGCCCGACCTGCTCTTCATGGACATCCACCTGTCTGACGACTCTTCGTTTGCCATCTTCGACAGGGCGACGGTAACCTGCCCCGTGATCTTCACCACCGCCTACGACAAGTATGCCCTGCGGGCGTTTGAGGTCAACAGCATTGACTATTTGCTAAAACCCATTCATCCGGCAGATTTGCAGCGTGCAATTGAGAAGTACCGGAACCTGTCGGGTGCAAAGGGCATTGACAATAGCGCGCTCGCGGCGCTCTTTGAGCGCATCCGCAAAGAAAAGGCGGTATATAAATCCTATCTGCTGGTGTCCGACAAGGACAAGCTGGTGCCGTTGGCGGTAAAGGATATTGCCTATATTTATATCGACATAAAGGCGGTGGTGGCGGTAACGCACGACAAGCGTCGCCATTACCTTACGCCGTCGCTGGACGAGTTGATGGAGCAACTGGAGCCGGCGGCTTTTTACCGCGCCAACCGGCAATATATTGTAGCGCGCGCTGCCGTAAAGGACGTCAGCGCGTGGTTCGGCAATAAGCTGGCGATAAACCTCACCGTGCCTGTTCCCGAAAAAATTTACGTAAGCAAAGCCCGCACGAAAGAATTTAAAGAATGGCTGACGAAATGAATTATGAAGTTAGAGGATCGCTTCGCGCGGGACACGCTTTACACTTTACGTTCCTGCGCCAGCCATTTCAACCGGGACATTAAAATTTTCGTACCTTTGCAATATACGTTTGTTCGGTTGGACATTTTTCACAAAATATTACAACAATATTGGGGTTACGGTGATTTCCGCGCTTTGCAGGAAGACATTATCCGCGAGGTGTACGAAGGGCGCGACGTATTGGCGCTGATGCCGACTGGCGGCGGGAAATCCATCACGTTCCAGGTGCCGGCATTGGCGAAAGACGGTATTTGTTTGGTCATAACGCCGCTCATCGCCCTCATGAAAGACCAGGTGGAAAACTTGAAAAAACGCGACATAAAAGCGTTGGCTATCCACTCCGGCATGACGCGCAAGGAAATTGACATTGCGTTCGACAATGCCATATATGGGCAGTATAAATTCCTGTACCTCTCGCCCGAACGCTTGGGAACAGAGCTGTTCCAGATGCGCGTGCAGAAAATGAACGTAAATTTGCTGGCGGTGGACGAAGCGCATTGCATTTCGCAATGGGGTTATGATTTCCGCCCGTCGTACATGGAAATTGCCCATGCGAGGAAATGGCTGCCCGGCGTGCCGGTACTGGCTGTTACTGCTACGGCTACGCCGGAAGTAGCGCGGGATGTAATGGATAAACTGGGATTCCGTAAACCGAATTTATTGCAGAAAAGTTTTGAACGGAAGAATTTAATTTACGTCGTGCGCGAGGCGGAAGATAAAAACACCCAGTTGTTGCGTATTTGTAATGGCGTGCCGGGAACGGGCATAGTGTATGTACGCAGTCGCGGGAACACGCAGGAAATAGCCGCATTTTTGAACGCCAACCAAATCAGCGCCGACTACTACCATGCCGGTTTGAGCGCTGAAATCCGCCATGCCAAACAGGATGACTGGAAACAGGACCGTACGCGGGTAATGGTTTGTACCAACGCTTTTGGCATGGGCATTGATAAACCCGGCGTCCGTTTTGTGGTGCATGTGGATTTGCCCGACAGCATTGAAGCCTACTTCCAGGAAGCAGGGCGCGGGGGGCGCGACGAAAAAACGGCGTATGCCGTGCTGTTATATAATAATACCGACAGTCAAAAGGCGGCGCAACGGTTACGTACCACATTCCCGCCGGTAGAAACCATCCGGGAAGTATACCAGCGGATTTACATGTATTTCAATATCCCTTACGGCGCAGGCAAAGGAAGCGTTTTTAATTTTAGCCTCATGGATTTTTCGGTACAAAATAAAATTCATTCACTCACGGCATACAATGCCCTGCAATGCTTGCAGCGCGAGGGTTACTTGGAACTCACCGACGAGCTGGATAATCCGACGCGCGTCTATTTTACGGTAAACCGCGACGGACTGTATAAAGTGCAAATAAATAACGAAGCATTAGACCGCTTTATCCGTTGCCTGTTGCGGGCTTACACCGGTGTATTTACTAACTTTGTGCCGATAGACGAACTTTATTTGGCGAAGTTAATGGATGTGGATGTAGCGGTAATTAACGATTACCTGTTGCGGTTGTCGCGCATGCGGGTGATTGATTATATTCCTAAAAAACGAACGCCGCTGTTGCTGTTCAACGAAGAACGGCTGGACGAAGGAAACTTGCGCATATCCAAAGAAAACTACGGCGACTTGAAAAAGCGTTATGAACAGCGCACGAAAGCCATGTTGCATTATGCCGCCAATGCAGCGCAATGCCGCAGCCGGCAACTGCTTGCTTACTTCGGCGAAACCGGCGCCGCCTCGTGCGGACGTTGCGACGTATGCACCGGGCAGAGCGCCGCGGAGGTAAGCAATTATAAATTTAATTTATTATCGGGAAAAATAAAGACGCTCATTTCCGGAAATGCGCTAACCCTTACGCAGTGCGTCAACAGCATTGCTTCCAATCCCGACGATACCATTAAGGTCTTGCGTTGGTTGATAGACCACGATGAACTGTACGAAACCGATGAAGGATTTCTTCAGATGTATGATCGCTGAAGCCGGAAACAATTCACAGGCTAATGTGACTGATTATTTAATGTGGCTAATTAGGCTGGCGCAGGCATAATTGGTCACATTAGCATATTTTTCAGAAAATAACTACCTTCGTATCCATGAAATTCACAGCTATCCTGCGACACTTTTTCGGACTGTTGTATCCCAACCTTTGCGAGGTTTGCGGTCAAGCGCTGGGCGGCGGGGAATGTATTTGCTGTTTGTCGTGCCTGTATCATTTACCGCGCACCAACTACTGGAAAGAGCCGGGCAATCCGGTAGAACAAATCTTTTGGGGGCGCGTGCCGGTAGAACATGTGTGCGCCTTGTTTTTCTTCAGCAAAGGCAGCCGCTACCGGAAATTACTGCACAAGTTAAAGTATAAAGGCAAGCCGGAAATCGGCGTAGAATTGGGGCGGCAGTTGGGCAGGGAATTAAAAAATGCGCCGCTCTACCAATGTATAGACGCTATTATCCCGGTGCCGTTGCATCCGGCACGGCAACGCCGGCGCGGCTACAACCAAAGCGAACGGATAGCCGCAGGTATTGCGCAAATAACCGGTTGGAAAGTGGACACGTCGTCGCTTGTCCGCACGCGGTTTACCGGAACGCAAACGAGCAAATCCCGGCAGGAGCGTTGGGAAAACGTGTCGGGCGCATTCGCTGTTCGGAACGCCGCCGCGCTAACCAGCCGCCATGTGCTGCTGGTCGATGATGTGCTGACCACCGGCGCAACCATTGAAGCATGTATCCTGGAATTGCAAAAAGCGGCGGATTGCAAAACGAGCGTGGCAACGCTGGCTTGTACGAAAAAAACGGCGTCGCCCGTTTCCGGCGGCCGCTAACGCCTGCGCCTGCCGGCAGCGACCGACGCCCATGAAACCACGCCCAGCACAATCATCATCACCGCTTGCGTTTCGTGGGAAATGGTGGCGAACACTACGCCATGATTTTGCGGAATGCCATAAATGGCAAACAAGGCGAGCGAAATAAAAAAGTGATAAGCGCCCATACCGCCCTGCACCGGCGCAACCCATCCCAAACCGCCGACAACCATCAGGAACAGCGCATCGATACCGGCAAGGGCTTGCGTTTCGGGCATCGCCTTCATCATCATGAAAGCCTGTAGCCAGTAAGCCACCCATAACAGTACGGTGTAGAGGAAGAATTTTTTGCGTTCCTGCAACCGGAATCCGGCGCGTAACCCGCCATACAGCCCGGTCCATATTTTTTTCAGCTTGGCGCCCGGCGTCCGGCGTTCGATTTTTTTCCGGAAAACAATTGCGGCGATAACCAGTAACGCAATGCCTCCGGCTATGCCGTACAACACAGCGTGGTTTCCGCCCGTGAAGCGTTCCGCAAAGGGTTGCCATAAATAGGCATGGAGGAAATTTCCAAATATTTCGAGCCGGAAAAATACTACGGAAATAGTGATAAGCAACAAACATACCATATCGAAAAACCGCTCCATGACTACCGTTCCCAAAGAAGATTCAAAAGGGATTTTTTCAGTTCGCAGCAATGCGCCGCAACGCACAACTTCTCCCATGCGCGGTAGCGCAAAGTTAGCAAGGTAGGTAAGCATCACCGCATCATAAGTATGTTTGAACGACGGGCGGTATCCCAGCGGTTGGATAATAAATTGCCAACGGCGTGCGCGGAAAACAAATGCGGCAAAACCGGTGAGCATGGATGCGGCAATCCACCAGTAATTGGCGCTCTGCAAGCCTTCCAGCAGTTCACGGAACGAGATATCCTTGAAAGAAAAATATAATAACGCTCCTGTAATGGATAAAAACAATACATATTTGCCGGTAGTGGCGATTATTTTTTTCTTCGTTGCCATAAGTGAAATAACTGTAAAGGGGGTTTACTCTATTGTTGGGTGCGTACTATTTTATTTGTCCGCGAGTCGGGCAAAACGATTGCCGGCGTGAAATCCCGCGCCTCTTCGGGGGTCATGGAAGCATAAGCCATGATGATGATTAAATGTCCGGGGGCGGTTTTGTGCGCCGCCGCGCCGTTGATACCGATTTTCCCGCTGCCGCGTTCGCCTTTCAGCACGTAGGTATCGAAACGTTCACCGTTATCGACGTCGGCGATGGTTACTTTTTCGTGCGCCACCAAATTTGCCGCGTCCATTAAATCTTCGTCAATAGTAATACTGCCGATGTAATGCAAGTTGGCTTCCGTTACCACCGCGCGATGTATTTTTGATTTTAATAATTCGATTTGCATAAATTTTCGATTTCTAATTTAATTTCTGATTTCCTGTGCCGGTACTTTTTATCATTCACTTAACCGTATGTTGTCAATCAAGCGCACGGGACGCGCATACACCGCTGCAAACAAGCGTGCATGTGTGGCGTCGCTCCATTGTTTTATGGGTTGCAGGTTTTTTTCACCGGCAATTTCTATGTATTCTACTTCCAGCTCGCTGTTGGCGTTAATGGTAGCGGCAACCCATTTTTTCAATTCTTCTACCGGAAGCGCAGGAGCTTTTTCTTTTGCCTGCATCAGCGTAGCCGCAATGAGCGGCGCCTGTTTCCGCTGTGTTTCCGATAATAATCTATTGCGTGAACTCATCGCCAATCCATCGCTTTCGCGTACTATTGGGCAGCCGACAATGACGGGCTGTTCATCCAATTGCGTTACCAATGCGCGGATAATTGCCAATTGCTGGAAATCTTTTTCGCCAAAGAAAGCATAACCGGGCTGTACAATACTAAACAGGCGGCTCACCACCTGCGCCACGCCATTGAAATGACCGGGACGGTACTTCCCTTCCATGACCCTTTCCAATGTCCCGAAATCAAACGAGCGCGTATCGGGTTCGGGATAAATTTCTTTTTCGCAGGGCGCAAATAATATATCCACGCCGTTTGCTTGCAGCAATGTACTGTCGTCTTTCAACGTTCGCGGATAATTCCGCAAATCTTCGGGATTATTAAACTGCGTGGGATTGACAAATATGCTGGTTACCGTAAGCGCACATTGCGCTTTGCAAGCCTGTACCAGCGAAAGGTGCCCGGCATGTAAGGCGCCCATTGTCGGTACCAGCCCGATAGTTTTTTTCTGTCTGTGCGCCAACTGTAGCAGTTGCCGGAGTTCCGAAACCGTATGAACTATAAACATAAAAAATGTTTAAAACAGGGTTGCAAAGATAGGAAAAAATTCAAGAATTCAAATTATGAACGCGTGCTACCGGAATACGACCACCAAAATAAAGTACAGCCATAGCGCACCATATTTCATTTGCCGTTGCCGCTATTAAAAACAGCCGTATTTGTAACCATCTTAATTTTAGTCGCATTCACTTCCACCGTGTCATCGTGCATCCCCGCGCTGCGTTCCGCTTCGCTGCACTTGCACGGGGTTATCAACATCCCGCCCCTGACGGGGCGATGAAAGAAGCCCCCTAACCCCCAAAGGGGGAATGAGGATTTACGGATTGAGGCTGCCGCGCCAGCCACATTTCCACATCTTCACATCTTCACATTGGCTGCCGCGCCAGCCTAATTCTTAGTTCTTAACTCTTAGTTATTAACTCCTCTGCCGCGTCAGCCAATTAGACACATTAAACAATTATTCACATTAGCACATTAAATATTTGCCGCCTGTTTGCACTTGGCGTTTAAAATCTGCGCTTATAATTATTGATGCTGGAAATGCAAGAATTTTGTATCTTTGCACGATGAAGGAAATCTACATTACGGCGTTTTCTACTTTTTTCCCCAACCAGCCGGTCGGTAATAACGACATGGAAAAATACTTGGGGATAATTGATGATATTCCCTCGCGCGCTAAACGCCTTGTGTTGAAAAATAATGGAATTAAAACACGTTACTACGCCCTGGATGAAACCGGCAATGTAACGCATACGAGCGTTCAGATGGCGGCGCAAGCCGTTAAAAAGTTATGTCATCACGGATTTTCTATCGAAGATATGGAGTTACTGGCGGCGGGCACGGCTTCGCCGGAACAGCTGGTCCCTTCGCACGGGGTGATGGTGCATGGCCTGTTGGGCGGGAAAAATGCCGAAGTGGTTTCTTTTGCCGGTTCGTGCTGTGTCGGGATACAGGCGTTAAAATATGCTTACCTCTCGCTTTTATCGGGCGGGAAAAACAATGCGGTATGCGTAGCGTCCGAACGTCCTTCGGCGTGGATGCTTGCCAAAAACTTCACCGTCGAAATGGAACGGTTAAAGGAACTGGACAAAAAACCGGTGCTGGCATTTGAAAAAGAGTTTTTGCGGTGGATGCTGTCCGACGGCGCGGCGGCGTTGCTCCTGCAGAAAGCGCCCGCCCGCTCCGGCTTTTCCTTGAAGATTGACTGGATAGACCTTTGCTCGTATGCCCACGAGGTAGAAACGTGCATGTATGCCGGCGGGGAAAAGAATACGCAGGGCGAGTTGCTGGGCTGGACGCTGTTCCCGGAAGGCGAATGGCTTTCCCGGTCGCTGTTTGCTTTGAAACAGGATACGCGCCTGCTCGACGAATACGTTGTGAAGCTGGGCGGCCGGTTTTTAATGGAAACCGTACAAAAAAGAAACCTCCGCCCGGAAGACGTGGACTGGTTTTTACCGCACTTGTCGTCCATGTTTTTCAAGGATAAAATTTTTGATGAATTATCATCGCTGGGATTTGCCATTCCGGAAGAAAAATGGTTTTTGAATTTGCAGAAAGTAGGCAATGTAGCGTCGGCGTCCAATTTCATCCTGCTTGAAGAGCTGGTGCATTCGGGCATGTTGCGGCAGGGGCAAAAAATACTTTTAATGATACCGGAAAGCGCCCGCTTTTCGTATGGATATTCGCTATTAACTGTTTGTTGAGACCATGAAAATAGAAGACGCGTTGCAGGAAGAACAATCCATCGAAAATACACAGCCCCGTAATGTTTATTATGCGTTGGATGAACAGGGGAATTACCGGCAGGTGCTTGCTGCGGGCTGCCGGGCGAAACATGACGCCCTGTCATTAACGTGGGAATGTATTTCAAAAGAAGCGGAAACAATCCGGCAGGAAGTACTTGCCGGCAAAAAAAGTCCGCTGGCTTACCATATAAGAATGTGCCTGCTGGACATTCCCCTGCTGGCGGCATACACGGGGCTGCCCAAAAAAACAATCAAAAAGCATCTTGACGCAAAAGCGTTTTTACAGTTAGACGCATCCATACTGAAGAAATATGCCGATGCGATGCATATTACGGAAGAAGAGTTAAAAAGTGTATGACAGCATTTGAGCACAGACCGGCGGCGCATTGCGAAAGCGGCGTTACGTCAAATTTATTGAACTTTTACGGCATCAAAGTAAGCGAACCGATGGTTTTGGGGCTTGGATCAGGTTTATTTTTTTCCCACATGCCTTTTATTACTTTGCACGGTATGGCGGTGACGTCTTTCCGTCCCCTGCCGGGGCGGATATTCTCGAGGGTAACCCGCCTGCTGGGGATAAAAGTAAAAACCCGCCGGTTCCTGAATAAGGACAAATCCATGCAGGCGTTAGACCGCCTGATTGCACAGGGTATACCGGCAGGCGTGCTGGTGGGCGTTTTCCATCTGCCCTATTTCCCGAAAGAATACCGTTTCCATTTCAACGCCCACAATATTGCCGTGATTGGAAAGGAAAACGGCGGCTATGTGGTGAGCGACCCGGTGATACTGCAAAAGGAAACTATCAGCTACGAAGCGCTGAAACGCTGCCGGTATGCCAAAGGCACGTACCCTCCCTGCGGCAGGATGTACTGGATTGACCGCATGAAAACGCAAAACCCGGATTTGCGGCGGGCGGCTGTTAAAGCCATAAAATTAAACTGCCGCCGGATGCTCGATATCCCCCTGCCCTTTTTCGGTGTGCGCGGCATCCGGACGCTCGCAAAAAGAATGCGCTGCTGGGAAAAACGGTTTGGAAGCAGCCGGGCAGCCCTGAATCTGGCGCAGGTTATACGCATGCTGGAAGAAATAGGCACCGGCGGCGCCGGGTTCCGGTTCATGTATGCCGCCTTTTTGCAGGAAGCCGCCGCCGTCCTCCGGCAGCCCGAATGCAGGAAATATGCGGAACAGATGACCGAAGCCGGCGATATGTGGCGCGAATTTGCCGCCGCCGCAGGACGCAAATTCAAAAACCGCGGCGAAGATATTTGCACCTACGACGAACTGGCAGATAAACTGATGAAAATAGCCGGCATGGAAGAATCCATCTTCCGCCTGTTGCGCAAAACCGTAAACAACTGTAAATATTAAAGGGTAAAACGCGAATACCATGAACGCAGCGATAGCCATTAACAGCCTGAAGAAAACGTACAGGGGAAACGCCTCTCCGGCGATAGACCGCCTGTCGTTATCGATAGCGCAAGGCACGATATTCGGGCTGCTCGGACCTAACGGCGCGGGAAAAACTACGCTCATAAACATCCTGTGCGGACTGCGTTCCTTTGACGAAGGCGAGGTAAACATTCATGGATATTCCCTTCCCCGGCAATGGAAGGAAATAAAAACGCTCATTGGTTTTGTGCCGCAGGAAATAGCGCTTTATCCCATGCTTACGGCATACGAAAACCTGAAAACTTTCGGCGGGATTTTCGGGCTGCGCGGCGCGGCTTTGGACAATAATATAAACGAACTGCTTTTCCAGTTCGGGCTGGAACAAAGCAAACGCCGGTATCTGAAAAATTTTTCGGGCGGAATGAAACGGCGGGTAAACCTCATTGCCGGAATCCTGCACCGCCCGAAAATATTGTTCCTCGACGAGCCTACGGCGGGCGTTGACGTGCAGTCAAAAAATGTCATCCTCGAAAGCCTGCGCGAAATAAACAGGCAGGGGACGACCATCATCTATACCTCGCACTGCATGGAAGAAGCCGAAACACTGTGTTCCCGCGTGGCATTCATCGACGGGGGAAAAGTGATCTGCGAAGGAAACCCTTTGGAAATGATAAGGCAACAGCCGGGTTGCGCTTCGTTGGAAATGCTCTACCTGCAACTTACCGGAAAAAACCTCCGCGATTAAATGTACCTGCCAATAAACGACCGGGAAATATTTTCGGATGACTGGGAAATATTTTCGGATGGCTCAGTGAGGTCTTTGGACGACTCAAAACGGGGCGGGAACTGGCGCGGCGATTTGGTTTAATAAAAGAAAAAGGATAGCTTTGTAAAATTAAATTTTTAGAAAATAACATGGATAAAACAACAGGACGACCGGGCAGCAGTCCGGGAAACGCGCCGGGAAGCAGGACAGCCGGCGAATGCTGTTTACCGGGGAAAAAAGGACGTGGTTAAATGAACAAATTCCAGTTTTTAGTTTATAAGGATTTCCTCCTGCTGGTGCGCGACCGCGCAGGGCTTGCCATGATGTTCCTCCTGCCCGTGTTGCTGGTAATAATCATGACCTGTTTGCAGGACAGCACGTTTCATGCGGTACACGAAAACCACATTCCTTTGCTGCTGCTCAACCGCGACGCCGATTCGTTGGGCGTGGCAATGGAAAAACAAATAGCGCACGCCGGCATCTTCGACGTGTATAAATCCATAAACGGCAAACCGGTGACGCAAGAACAGCTGGTTACGGCAGTCGCCAAAGGCGATTACATGATTGGAATTATTGTGCCGGAAAACGCCACCATGAATATCCGGAAAAATGTAAAACGGTATGTCGCGGGCGCATTTAACGGCAAGGCTTTGCCGTCGGTTGCCGATTCGGTGCAGGTGGCTATTTACCTTGACCCGGCGATTAAAAACTCATTCCGCACAACCTTGATGAGCAGCTTGCGGGAGTACGCCGTGCGCACGGAATCGGATTTTATATTCAACGAAATTATTGCGGAAGTAAACCGCCTGTCGCCCGTATCCATTACCGACGTGCAACTGGCGCGCAACCAGGTTACCTTTACCGAGCAATATGCGTCCCTGAAAGAACGGGATAAAATACCCAATTCCACGCAGCACAACGTGCCGGCATGGAGTATGTTTGCCATTTTCTTTATCACCATTTCCCTGTCGGGAAATATTATCAAGGAACGGGACGACGGAAGCTACACGCGGCTACGCCTTATGCCCTGCCCGTATACTTTTTATTTATTCAGCAAAATCGCCGTATATTTCGGGGTTTGCATTTTACAGTTTACGGCGTTGATGCTTTTGGGCGTTTTTGTTTTCCCGTATCTGGGGCTGCCTTCTTTGGATTTCCGTATCGATTATCTTGCCCTGTCATTAACCTGCGTATCATCCGCACTGGCGGCTATCGGCTATGGTCTGCTGATAGGGAAAGTGGCGGTAACGCACCAACAGGCGGCTGTCTTTGCATCCATTTCGGTGGTAATAATGGCGGCCATTGGCGGCGTATGGATTCCGGTATTCGTCATGCCGCACATCATGCAACTGGTTAGCCATATTTCGCCGCTGAACTGGGGACTGGAAAGCTTCTATGCCGTTTTTGTACGGGGCGGGCACTGGACGTCCGTTCTGCCGGAATGTGCCGCTTCATTCCTGTTTTTCGGCTTGTGCACCGGCGCAGCGATTTGGTATAATAAAAGAAAAAGGATAGATTTGTAAAATTAAATTTTAAAAACATGATGGAAAAAACAGCACTTGTCGAACAGTTAAAGGCGCAAATAATAGAAGCATTATTGCTCGAAGACCTTACCCCCGGCGACATTGACCCTGCCGCCCCGCTCTTCGTAGAAGGTCTGGGGCTGGACTCTATTGATGCATTAGAGTTGATATTACTGTTGGAAAAACAGTATGGCATCCGGGTGGAAGACCCGAAAGAACGCCGGGACGCCCTGCAATCGGTGAATGCCATGGCGGATTATATCTTGAGCCACGAGAAAAGTGAAGGATAACCAGTCCATGCCAGCGGTTTACATTACAGGCGCCGGCATGGTGTCGGCGCTGGGAAATTCGGTAAGGGACACATTGCTTGCTTTGCGGGAACAACGGACGGGCATCGCCCCCATCACGTTATTCGATACAAAATTTAAACACATTCCGGCAGGGGAAGTAAAATGCAGCGAGGAAGAATTACTTTGTCGCGCGGATATACATCCGGAAAGGGATACCTGTACCCGAACGGCTTTGCTGGGTTTGATAGCGGCGCAGGAAGCCATGCGGATGTCGCAAAGCAAAGTGGATAAACAAAGGATCAGTCTGGTGTCGTCTACCACAACGGGCGGGATGAGTTTTCATGAAAAAAATGCCCACACGATATTTGCCGGAACGGTAGAAAAAAAATATGTAGAATTGCTGGATTGTGCCGACGCTGCGCAAAAAATCGCCCGTCATTTCGGCATTTCGAATAATGTTACTACGGTGAGCACCGCCTGTTCTTCTTCTGCGAATGCGATTATTGTCGGCGCCCGGATGATAAAAACCGGCATAGCCGACAAGGTACTGGCTGGCGGCGCCGACGCCCTGACGCGTTTCGCCTTGAACGGTTTTAACAGTTTGGAAATTCTGTCGCCGGGCGGCTGTATGCCTTTTGACGCCCGCCGGAACGGCATTTCACTGGGGGAAGGAGCTGCCTACCTCGTGCTGGAATCAGCCGCCGTAGCCAAACCGGAAAATATTTTATGCCGGCTAAGCGGCTATGCAAATACCAATGAGGCTTATCACCAAACCGCTTCATCGCCCGGCGGCGAAGGCGCTGTACACTCTATCAGGAAAGCGCTGGAAACAGCAGGGCTGCACGCCGCCGACATTAGCTATATCAATGCGCACGGCACAGGCACGTTGATAAACGACCTGTCGGAAGGCCGCGCAATTGAAACGGTTTTCGGCGCAACTGTTCCGCCGGTAAGTTCCACCAAAGGTTATACGGGACATACTTTGGCGGCTGCCGGTGCGGCAGAGGCAATCATTTCCATCCTCGCCATACAGCACAACCTGCTGTTCCCAAACCTGCGGTTCACTGCGCAAATGCCCGAACTTTCGTTCACGCCGCAAACGGCGCTGGAAGAAAATGTACGTATCAACCATGTTTTATCCAATTCTTTTGGCTTTGGGGGAAGCAACGCCACTTTAATTTTTTCACGACCGTAATATGCACGCTTACCTTACATCCACAGGTCTTATTTCGCCGCAACGTACATTTGAAAATGACTTCTCGTGCGGACTGGAAACGGAGGGCGCGCCCATATTGCCTGCCATAGAACCAAATTACAAAGGACTGATCAACCCGGTGCAACTGCGGCGCATGTCGCGCATCTTGAAATTGGGGCTCGGCGCGGCGCAGTTATGTATCAACAATGCCGGCGGGCAGCAGCCCGACGCAATTATCGTAGGAACCGGGCTGGCGTGTGTCAATGACCTGGAAATTTTCCTGAAATCTATTATCGAAACAGGCGAACAAAGCCTGTCGTCCATTCCGTTTATCAATTCGCTGCACAATACGGTGGCGGCGCAGGTGGCGCGCACGCTGAAAATACAAACCTATAACAATACCCATTGCCATCGCGGCGCTTCATTTGAAAATGCCTTGCTGGACGCTTTAATGCTGCTCCACGAAAAAGAACACCAACAGGTGTTGGTGGGCGGCATTGACGAATTTTCCACGCATTACTACAACCTGCTAACGCCAAAAGTGGTTACCGGCGAAGGAGCGGGATTTTTCCTGTTAAGCAACGCGCCCGCCGGAAAAAACAGCGTGAAAATTTCAGCGGTCAGGACTTTTTATGCACCCGAAGAAAATTTTATTGCCCGGTTTTTAGCGGAACAACATACGCCGGCGCACCACCTTGACGCCGTCCTGCTGGGGATAAACGGCAACCCAGGCGACGACGCCGTTTACTGCCGGCTTATGGATAGCTTTTTCCCGCCCTCCTGCCAACTTATCACCTATAAACACCTTTGCGGGGAATACCATACAAGCAGCGCATTTGGCCTGGCATTGGCCGCTCATTCCATTGCCGCCGGCGCATTTCCCGCGCCCGCCATATTTAAACCCGGCAAAGCCGCCAAGCCGCAAAAAGTACTGCTCTATAACCATTACCAAAATTGCAACCACACGTTGATTTTGATAGAGAAGTTTGCCGCAGAAAGTTGAAAGTTGAAAATGGCTGGCGCCAGTACGATTGACCGGTTGCCGCAGTGCAGGAATTTCAAGATTCAAAAATTCAATGTTTCATGATTGCGCGAGGAAATCCTAATGAAGACAAGGCATAACATTATTAAGAAGCAAACTTTTTGCTTCCATTTGAAATATTATTTTGCAGAAAATTACAGTTGGCGTTTGCAACGAATTACCCCCGAATGGTTACTTTCGTGTTCGCAGTCATAGCAGTGGCACAACCATACGTTGTCATACCTCAATACCATCATAGCAATCGTGTCGCGTGCGACAGCACTTCTAATTTCATACCCAGTGAGTTCAACCGCTGTTGTACATCTATCCCACCTATCTTTACCATTGTAGCATCTTAAACCCACATAAAGCGATGTGTTATTCAAGATTCCACCATAAGGGTCATTTACCGCCTGATTATAGTCAGCCCAACGTACTATCAATTCAGCTGTACTGGGGATTTGCCAACCGGTTGGGCAATCCGGGTGATCACTGCCATAATATTGAGATACACCATCACAAATAGCAATGCGCTTTTCTACAATAGATAAATTATCTGCAAACCACCAAGCGCCGTCTGTAAACTGAGTTATACGATAAATTTGATTATCCCGACTATCTTCAATATAGGCTTCCCAATTCTGTGCACCGCTGGTACGCTGTTGGCAAAGGTGCGTGGCATCCATATACAAATCACTGCCCTGATAAGGACAAAAAACGCCCGGGCATTCCGTTTTATCTCTTATAGTAACAGGCGTAATGGTCAATGCTGAAGTGGCAAGTGTTGTTTCGTCTACTGTTTGAGCAGTTATTCCGTTGGACTCAATCAATGTGAATGGCGGCGTACCTTTGAAAGTATAAGTTCCATTGTTCGCAGTTACATTCGGCGGGCAATCGGA
>JAITKG010000067.1 GCA_031278495.1 Prevotellaceae bacterium
AGTTGTTTAAACGCACGTTCCCGCGCTGAACCGGAAAATATTCCGCAATTTGATTGTATTGTTCTTGTGATAATTTCATACCGCAAATATACAAAATTATGTGTTAACATACCCTAGTCACATTAAATAATTATTCACATTAGCACATTAACCTGCGCCAGCCACATCTTCACATCTCCACATCTTCACATTAGCTTGCTGCGCCAGCCCAATTAGTCACATTAAATAATTATTCACATTAGCACATTATTCATAAATCTACGCGTCCATCAATGAATTTGCCCATTCTTCGATGACGCGCGGGAAATGTTGGTATTCGAGCCGGCGTACTTTTGCAGCTAATGTTTCCGGCGTGTCGCCGGGTGTGATGGCGCAAGCGGTTTGGAAAATAATTTTTCCGCTGTCATATTCGCTGTTTACTTCGTGAATGGTAATACCCGATTCCCGCTCGCGGTTGGCAATCACGGCGCGGTGTACGTGCATTCCGTACATTCCCTTTCCACCGTAAGCAGGCAATAATGCCGGGTGGATATTCAAAATCCGGTGCGGGAAAAGTTGTATCAACCTGTCCGGCGCCAGCCACAGGAAACCCGCAAGAACAATAGCGTCTATGCGGTATTCCTGCAATTTTTCCAGCACATTTCCGGTATGGTAAAAATCGTTTCGGTTGAAAATGTGCACCGGAATACCTGCCCGTTGCGCCCGTTCAATCGCGCCGGCATGCGGGTTATTGGCAAATACCGCCCCTACGGTTATATTTTTTGTTGGCGGGTTAAAATAATTGATAATATTTTCCACATTGGTTCCGGCGCCGGAAGCGAATAAGGCAAGAATAAACATAGGATTGGTTTTCAGTTGTCTAATAAATAAAATAATCAAAAAACTTTGTCAAAATTAAAAAAAATATTACTTTTGTACAATAAAAAAATGATAAAAAATTTTGTCATATCGGAAATATGTATTTTCTTTGCAGCCGCAAATGAAAAAAATTTAAATAAAAATTAACTAAATTTATTAACTAAAAATTTAATTATTATGGCAGATGTAGCATCGAAAGTAAAAGCAATTATCGTAGATAAGTTAGGTGTTGATGAAAATGAAGTAACTCCTACGGCGAGTTTTACCAATGACCTTGGCGCAGATTCCCTCGATACGGTGGAACTGATTATGGAATTTGAAAAAGAATTCAACATCACTATTCCCGATGAGAATGCGGAAAAAATCAGCACGGTAGGCGACGCTATTGCTTATGTAGAGCAAAACGCAAAATAGCCCCGCCGCCTGCCGCAGGATAGTATTAACGAAATTTAATGTATGGAATTAAAGCGTGTTGTTGTTACCGGTCTTGGCACGGTCAATCCGTTAGGGAATAATGTAAATGAATATTTTACCAATCTTCTGGCGGGAGTGAGCGGCACTGAATTGATAACCTCATTTGATACCACACTTTTCAAAACAAAGTTCGCCTGCGTAGTGAAAAATTACGATCCGTCCGCTTTCGGGCTTGACCGTAAGGAAGCGCGCAAGCTGGACTTGTATGCGCAATACGCCATGGCCGCTGCCGGCGAAGCCATACAGGATGCAGGTATTGACGCTGGGGTCATCAACCACGACCGCGTGGGCGTTATCTGGGCTTCCGGTATTGGCGGCATACAAACATTTTTTGAAGAAGTAAAGGGTTATGTGCTGGGTAATTTTATGCCGCGTTACAATCCGTTTTTTGTTCCTAAAATGATTTCCGACATCGCCGCCGGGCATATTTCCATGAAATATGGTTTCCGGGGTCCAAATTACGGCACGGTGTCTGCCTGCGCTTCTTCCACTACCGCCATGTGCGATGCGTTTAACCTTATCCGCTTGGGCAAGGCGAATGCTATTGTGGTCGGCGGCTCGGAAGCCGCCGTAACCGAACCGGGTATCGGGGGGTTTAATTCAGCGCAGGCATTGTCTACCAACAACGAAAATTACAAAACCGCCTCGCGCCCGTTTGACAAAACGCGCGACGGCTTTGTAATGGGCGAAGGCGGCGCCGGTTTGGTGTTTGAAGAATATGAACACGCCAAAGCGCGCGGCGCAAAAACCTATGCCGAAGTTATCGGCGGCGGCATGTCGGCGGATGCTTTCCATATCACCGCTTCGCACCCCGAAGGGCTGGGCGCTATCCTGGCGATGAAAGCCGCATTGGAAGACGCTGCCCTGCGCCCCGAAGACATAGATTATATCAACGTACACGGCACTTCCACTCCGCTGGGCGACCCGGCGGAACTGAAAGCGGTAAAAGCAGTGTTTGGCGAACAGGCGTATAAGTTAAACATCAGTTCGACCAAATCCATGACCGGACACTTATTGGGCGCAGCGGGCGCGGTAGAAGCATTAGCCTGTATTTGCGCTATCCAAAAGAGCGCAATTCCCCCTACCATCAACTTTGAAACGGAAGACGAAGAAATCGACTATAAACTCAACTTGACGTTTAATAAAGCACAACCGCGCGAAGTAAACATCGCCTTGAGCAATACGTTTGGTTTCGGGGGACACAATGCGTCTATTATCTTGAAAAAGATTTAAGGTATTTCACCATCATTAAAAGGAGTTGTTATGAAAATAGCAACTTTTTTTGTTGTAGCGATACCGACTTTCTGTGGCGGCTAAAAAAACCGCGCTACCCGCAAATGGAATATTTAATTTTTTTTGTATCTTTGCACGCCGTTTGAAAAAAACAGGCGTATATGGTGATCGTAGCTCAGTTGGTTAGAGCGCCAGATTGTGGCTCTGGAGGTCGTGGGTTCGAATCCCATCTTTCACCCTTGCGATATTTAATATGTTGTAAATCATTGTGTTTCTAAGTACTTTGGTTGTAGTTCAATCATTTGGTCAATCAAATTTTGCTACAATGACAAAGAAAAATTACAGCGTTTCCAAACTTTACCCAACCGACATTTTTTCGGCATCCATCAATTGGTTTAATACTCCGTCGCTCATATTTTTTTTGGTGTTTTAATGTTATTTTTTATACCTTTGCAAAAATGTTTTAAACATGGATTTATCGGTTAAAATATTATTTGGTTCGTGGTTAGTATTTGCCATTTTTATAAGTGGCTTGTCTATCCTTGACAAAATCTATAATTACTTTCATAAGGATAAAACTACTCAATAAAATCATTTTTGTTTTTTTATTTCCAACCGTTTTTTTGTTTCTATTTCTCTAATCATTTGTCGGCTCATCGTTAAAAACTCCGATAGCAGCGTTGTTGTTCGGTCTATGCGGAAGCCCATATATTTGCTCACAGATAAAAGCCACGCTGTAAAATTCGGCGTCAATATCCCTGTTCCCATCATTATCCATACGTGCTTTTTCGAATTCCTTTTCCTTGCCCTGCAATTCGACGGCTTCCTGTTTTACGCGGGCGAGGATTTTATTTACATCGCCCGTGTAGCCTATCCGGTGCAATGTCTCTACATTATCCGATGTTAGAAATTCATTTACCATAACCAATTTTACCCGCAGTATTGATATGGATTTCATCAAAGAAAATAAATAAGCGTGCGACCAATTACCGGATAGGTTTGCATATTCATCTTTCGCCCGGCAACTGTAACCGGAAATGACCGGCTCGTCCAGTGCCGCAAAAAAGTGCTATCTTTGCAAAGTTATAATTTATATAGATGAAAAATTTTATAGAAGAGTTGCGGTGGCGCGGAATGTTGCACGATGTAATGCCCGGAACGGAAGAATTACTGGCGAAGGAAATGGTTACGGCTTACGTGGGCATTGACCCGACAGCCGATTCGTTGCACATCGGGCATCTGGTAAGTATTATGATGCTGCGACGCCTGCAACTGTGCGGGCATAAGCCGCTGGCGGTGCTGGGCGGCGCGACCGGCATGATTGGCGACCCGAGCATGAAGTCGGCTGAGCGAAACCTGCTGGATGAAGAAACGCTGCGGAAAAATCAGGAAGGTATACAGCGGCAGTTGTACAAATTCCTCGATTTCACTTCCCCTGCGCCCAATGTAGCGGAAGTACTGAATAACTATGACTGGACAAAAGATTATACCTTCCTCTCATTCGCCCGCGACATCGGGAAGCATATCACCGTAAATTATATGATGAGTAAGGATTCGGTGCGGAAGCGCATCAGCGGCGAAGAACGCGAGGGAATGTCATTCACCGAATTTACTTACCAGCTCTTGCAGGGCTACGACTTTTTGCATTTATATGAAACCCGTAACTGCCGGCTGCAAATGGGCGGCAGCGACCAGTGGGGCAACATCACCACCGGCGCAGAGCTGATACGCCGCAAGTGCGGCGGCGAAGCCTTTGCGCTCACCTGCCCGCTCATCACCAAAGCCGGCGGGGGCAAGTTCGGGAAAACAGAGAGCGGCAATATCTGGCTTGACCCGCAACGCACGTCGCCCTACGCATTCTACCAGTTCTGGCTGAACACAGGCGACGAAGACGCCGAACGGTATATCAAAATCTTCACATTGCTCAGCCGCGATGAAATCGAAACGCTGGTTGCCGCGCACGCCGCCGCGCCGCATCTGCGTGAATTGCAAAAACGGCTGGCGCAGGAAATTACGTGCATGGTGCACTCCGAAGCCGGTTACCGGTCGGCAGTGGAAGCTTCGCAAATACTGTTCGGCAACGCCACTTCCGACGCCCTGCAAAAACTCGGCGAGCAAACATTTTTGGAAGTGTTCGACGGCGTGCCGGTGTTCGATATCGACCGTGCGGCGTTGCCGCAAAACATTGTGGAACTGTTGGCTGTAACCGCGCCGGTATTCCCGTCCAAAGGCGAATGCCGCAAAATGATACAGGGCGGCGGCGTCAGCCTGAACAAAGAAAAAACCGCCGACATAAACCTTCCCGTAACTGCCGACCGGTTGATTAACGGGAAATACCTCTTAATACAAAAAGGCAAAAAAAACTACTTTATCCTCCGTGCAAAATGACCGGACAACCACAGGACATACAATGGAAGCAGCGGTTTTCGAATCAAAGAGGTCTCGACGACGGCGGGCATGACTGGATGGGCAGGATAAATAGCCGCATTAACGCCATACACACATACAGTGATGCGACTATTGACCTTACCATGCGCGGCGGTCGGCTGGGCGGAACGGTATCTGCCAGCATTGCGCAGGCATTGGACGATTTGCCGTTGCCCTGTATGATTGACCGGTACATTTATGACCAGCTAAGCAATCCCGGTTTGATGGAACATATTAACCGCGCAGGTAAATTATTTTACAAGAAATGAAAAAACGTTTTTCCCTGATATTTTTGTTTGCCCCGTTAGCGGCGTCGGCGCAGTTGTCGGCGGTAAACCCCGGGGCGGTAAGACCCACGCAATGGCTGACCGGTCTGCCGGAACAGGTGTTTGTGTTTTTTGATGCAACCACCGCCACGCTGTCCGCGCGGGATACCGGCGGCATTGCCTCGACATTCACATGGCGGCGGCTCAATCCGGCGGATACCAGCTTCACCGAACAAAAAAGCGAACCGGGCGTAACCGCTTCTTCCTTGACCGTTACGGCGGACGGGGGCTACCGGGTGCAAGTTAAAAATGCGTTACGCGACACGGCATTTTCGTGCTGGGTATTTTTTGATAATTTCAAAATCGACACCGTTACCGCCTTTAACGAGTGCAACGGGCTGCGCATGGAAATGACCACCACGCCAAGGATGCGGCAGGGGTATACGATTTATGATTTTGAAGCGTTTTTATCGCCGCCGCATACCGGCGATTCTACTTTTAGCGGTTGGCAGGCTATCCGGTGGAATGCCGGAGAGGATATCCACGAAGGCGTGGAAGACGCCGACGAGGCATGGAAACAGCGGAATAATAGCTACTACACCATCATTACCTCGCCGCCGCCATTGAAAACGTCGGATTACAGCGTAGCCGTTACCGACGTCTTCGGCAAAAGCGCTACTTATACAACCTCCTATACCGTGCCGGCAATTGCCGCATACGCAAAAATCACCGCCGAAGCATGGACGGACGGGCAATGGAAAGCAGCCGCCGAAAACCCCCTGCAAGGCGAAGCCCTGTACCGTGTACGGTTTTCACCGGATAAAAGCAGGAATGCGGATAAATATTACTGGAAAGGGTTTGGCGACGCCAATAAAAATGCCGGGCAATCCGTCATGTGGAGCGACTCAACGGCGGTAACGCCCGGTTGGGTGATACCGCGTTCGCCGTACAAAAACGATTGGGTGGACGGCTATGTGCCGGGCAGCTACACGGTGCGCCTGACGGTTCATAACGCCGCCTCCGGCTGCGCCGACAGCACGGAAACAGCCCTCAACATAACTCCTTCAAAATTCAGTTCCGACGCCATTCCCAATGCTTTTACGCCTAACGGCGACGGTTATAATGACGTCTTCCGCTTTGTCAAAGGCAACGAGCCGGAGTCTATGGAGCATATCCAGGTATATATTTTCAGCCGCTCGGGCGCGCTGGCATACCGCTACGAAGGTCGCGCGGACGAATGGCAGGGATGGGACGGCAAACGGATGGGCGCCGGCAATGATGTAGCCGACGGCGTCTATTACTATGTGATTACCGGCGAAGGATGGGACGGCGTGCAGTACAACTCTTCGGAGTATAAAGGCAGCCTGCATATCTTCCGGTAAGGCGTAAAGTGTAAAAAAATGAAAATATAAAATATGAAACGCAAAACAAAGTATAAAGCGATAACGCCGCATCTTTACGCATCACGCGTTATCCCTTATGTTTTATACATTACCCCTCACGCTTCACGCATTCCACTTTACTAAAACATGAAACCATCTATTCCCAAAGGCACGCGCGATTTCCTGCCGGTAGAAACGGCACGGCGCAATTATATTTTCGACGTCATCCGCAACGTATATAAAAAGTATGGCTATGCGCCTATTGAAACGCCGGCGATGGAAAACCTTTCTACGCTGTTGGGAAAATACGGCGACGAAGGCGACAAGTTATTATTCAAAATCCTTAATTCCGGCGACGCCTTCGCCGGCGCAACGGCAGACGACTTGCACGACAGCGCGGCGCTCACATTGAAAACATGCGAAAAAGGATTGCGCTACGACTTGACCGTGCCTTTTGCCCGCTTTGTTGTGCAACACCGGAACGACATTGTCTTTCCCTTCAAGCGTTACCAACTGCAACCGGTATGGCGCGCCGACCGCCCGCAAAAAGGACGCTACCGCGAATTTTACCAGTGCGACGCCGACGTTATCGGCAGCGCGTCCCTGTTGAACGAAGTAGAACTGCTGCAGATAATCGACGAAGTGTTCACACGGCTGGACATCGCGGTGGTCATAAAACTCAACAACCGCAAAATATTGAGCGGCGTTGCCGACGTCATGGGCGAAGCGGATAAATTAGCCGGCATCGTGGTGGCGATAGACAAAATAGAGAAAACAGGATACGAAGCCG
Organism: Prevotellaceae bacterium; assembly: GCA_031278495.1. Lineage (GTDB taxonomy): Bacteria > Bacteroidota > Bacteroidia > Bacteroidales > UBA932 > JAIRKX01. The sequence goes on from JAITKG010000067.1 coordinate 7,431, forward strand.
TAAGGGCGGAACTGCTTGCAAAAGGCGTTGCGGCAACGGCTATCGAAAAATTGCAGCCGGTATTAACGCTGCGCGGAAACAATCAGGAAAAACTTGCCGCCCTGCAAACGATGCTTGCCGCTTCCCCGACAGGACTGGCGGGCGTCGCGGAGTTGCAACAGATATTGGACTACCTGCAAGCGACGCCCCTCAAACAAACCATTGAACTGGATCTGTCGCTGGCGCGCGGGCTGAATTATTATACCGGCGCTATCTTTGAAGTGAAGGCAAAAGACGCGGAAATGGGCAGCATCTGCGGCGGCGGACGCTACGACGACCTCACCGGCGTCTTTGGGTTAAGCAATGTTTCGGGCGTAGGCATTTCATTTGGCGCCGACCGCATTTATGACGTATTGTTGCAATTAGATAAATTCCCCGCCACCGCCGCCGAAACCACGCGCATACTGTTTTTCAACTTGGGCGACGCGGAAGAACGGCAGGCATTGCAATATGTACGGCAATTGCGGGCGCGGGGCGTCGTGGCGGAACTCTACCCCGACCGCCACAAACTCAAAAAACAGTTCGACTATGCCGGACGGCGCGGCATTCCCTTTGCCGCCATTGTTGGCGAAGAAGAACTGGCGCATGGCGTTATTTCGCTCAAAGACCTGCTATCCGGCATACAGCAAAGCATCCCCTTCGATGAGGCAGTGAAGAAACTGGAAGGTGATTTCAAACAGTAAATGCCACTGCACAAAATAATTTTATAACCGCCGGTTCAACAGCATATAAAACACTGCGCCGACGCTTACCGCTACAACTGCCGACAGGGCAAAGACAGTCCAATACCAGTCCCCGAGCAGGTTTTGCGACGTAGCGTCAGCGGCGGCGGCTTGGGGAAAGAGGTACAGGACAAGGAACGACGCGCCGTTATTGATAAAATGAATAAAGATACACGGCAATAGCGAACGGGTTTTCCAATACACATATCCCAGCAACAGCCCGATGATAAAAGCAGGCACGGCTTGCCAGGGATTGCCGTGAATGACGGCGAAAATAAACGCCGACCATACAATCGCTTTTGCCGGCGTGCTGTGCCGCAGCAGTCCTTTGGCGATGACGCCGCGGCAAAGCCACTCTTCGCAGAGCGGCGCGGCAATTACCACCATCAGGAACGTCGGGAAATCGTTCGCAGATAATTGCGCGAACAGTTTTTTTATAAAGTCGGGCGTCGGCAGCCACGAGGTGAGCGGCTCAATGAGAAATGCCAGCAACGGCGTAAACACCAAACAACAGAGGAAAACCGCCGGCGAAAGGTCTTTCTTTACCGGCAGTACGGCGATGACCGGCGCACCGCGCTGTATCAGCCAGATGAAGCCCGCCACGCCAAAGAAAGGCAGCACATAACCCGCCAGCATTCCCCATGAATGAACCGCCGGATCGCCGCCGGCAAGGGATATAATGGATGCGAC
>JAITKG010000071.1 GCA_031278495.1 Prevotellaceae bacterium
AATTAACCGGAAAATCAATAATAAACGAATAAATTATACCACAAGGGCGAATAATTTAATCCTTTTTGATAAGAATTGATAATAAATAACTTAATGGAGATTTTAACTGGTATAGTTAATTTCGGCAGCAAAGGTAATAAGTATTTCCGATAAAACAAACAATTGTTAAAAAAAAGTTAAAAAAAAATAAAAACCGGATTGCGTAGGATACGGTGACGCCTTTTGGTTTCTCATTTCCGGCTGTCCGGCGCGCCAGCCTCTTAATCACTTAATCTCTTAATCACCTAATCACTTAATCACTTAATCCCTGTCGCCGCATAAGCTTCTACGGCTTTTTTCACAGATCCGTGCAGGAGGAGGAGGCGTTGCGCCTGTTCGTAATCGAGTTGCAGTTCGTCCATGACCATGCGGGTTCCCCTATCAACTAATTTGGCATTGGTGAGTTGCATATTGACCATGCGGTTGCCTTTGACGCGACCGAGCTTAATCATGGTGGCGGTGGTAATCATGTTAAGGATCATTTTCTGCCCGGTGCCGGACTTCATGCGGGAACTTCCGGTAACATACTCCGGACCGACAATCATTTCAATGGCAATGTCTGCTTCCTGCGCAATGGGCGATGCAGGATTGCTGGAAATGGAAGCGGTAAGTATCCCGTGTTTGCGCGCTTCCCGCAATGCGCCCACCACGTAGGGCGTCGTTCCCGAAGCGGCAATGCCAATGAGGGTGTCTTTTTCGTTTATGCGGTATGCCTGCAAATCGTTCCAGCCGGCAGCCATATTGTCTTCCGCCTTTTCCACCGGATTGCGGAGCGCATGGTCGCCGCCGGCAATCAAGCCAATGACTAACGTATTGGGCATCCCAAACGTGGGCGGTATTTCCGAAGCGTCCAGCACGCCCAAACGCCCGCTGGTGCCTGCCCCAATATAAAAAATGCGCCCGCCCTGTTCCATGCGGGGGATTATTTGCGTAACCAGTTTTTCAATTTGGGGAATTGCCTTTTCTACTGCCAGCGCGACTTTCCTGTCTTCGGCGTTGATGTCCGCCAGTATTTCGCCAACTGTTTTTTTCTCCAGCCGGTCGTACAATGAAGGCTGTTCCGTGATTTTTACAAAAGGGGATGTGTTCAATGATGTTATTGGTTCTTTCATTTTAGTTTTTTTAGATATTCGATTTTCGACATAATTCATAACTCATAATTCCATGTCCTATTTATAATAGTCCATCAGTCCTTGCATGGGGGATTGGGTGATATTGCCCAATGTAATATCCAGCCCGGCGGCTACCTTTTGCAACGCCTTGCGGTAATACCATGCGACGGAGCCGGTCAGGTGCACCGTATGTCGCCGGTAATCATACTGCATTACGTTTCTTTTGAAGAAAAGCGTAAACGCGCCGGACACCAGTTCATACACCGATTCATCGCCGATATGCTGCAACAGGAACGGCGACAAACTTGCCAGAAAACGGTTGGCGAGCGGTTGCCTGTAAACCCGTTCAAGAATGAGTTGCGGCGTGAGGTCGAACTGGCTGAGGAATTTTTCTTTCAGCCCCAGTGTTAGCTGGTTTTTCAGGCAGGCGCCCACCAGCAGGCGTCCCAATACCGCACCGCTGCCCTCGTCGCCCAGTACGTACCCGAGCGGCGAAATGTTTTCCCGGATACCGCTGCCGTCGTAATAACAGGAATTAGAACCCGTGCCGAGAATACAGGCAATGCCGGCATTCCTGCCGCACAGTCCCCTGGCGGCAGCCAGCAAGTCGCTGCCCACTTCAACAGTTGGGACGTTAAGATGCGTGCGGATAGCCTTTTCCACTATCTCGTTTTTATCCGGGAATGCGCAGCCCGCCCCATAAAAATAAACCGCCTCAATGGGGTAACTGCTGATTTCGGGCAGCAATGCAACGCCGAGTTCTTCGCTTATCTCGTCCTGCGTACGAAAGAACGGATTTGCGCCTTTCGTGAAAACCTGTTTGACTAATTGTCCGCAGTTTACCACGCACCAATCGGCTTTGGTAGAACCGCTATCTGCTAATAGTATCATACCTTTATATATATGTGTTTTTTGTATAGAATATTTCCTATTATCCAATTCACGCCCACAAAAAGCAGGGCGAATGCCAAAGAGCCCAAATAGTCGCCCAACGGGGGTTGCAGGACTACCCGGTACATAAAGCCGGCGGCGGTCATGGTATTCCCGCCGTAAGTAAAGACGATATTCCCCAAAAGGATGGCAAGAACGGTGGATTGCGTGTAAATAAACAGGGGATTGACGCCGAACGATTCAAAAAATACGCCCCAGCGTTTGTAACCTTTTTCATCGACTATCCATATCAGCAATGCCAGCAACGTGGCGGCAAGCCCGCAGGTAACCAAGACAAATGCAGGACTCCATATTTTTTTATTTATCGGGCAGCCGTAGCTCAACAGGAAACCGGCAAAAGTCATACATGCGCCGGCGATAAACAGTTTCAGCATTTTTTCGCTGTTGCTTTTAGCAAACGTCAATGCTTTCCCGCAACAAAAGCCAATCAAGACATGGCAGATTGCCGGAACAGTGCTGGCAAGTCCTTCGGGGTCGAGTTTCACGCCGGCGTCGGTGTACATGTGCGGCGCGCCAAGTACCGCCCGGTCAATAACCGAAAGTATATTCGTTTCGCTCAACTCAAAGCCGTTCCCCAGTGCGAGAAGCAGGAAATAACCCGCCAATACAATACCTGTAATATATGGTATAAATTTATGCTTAACGATGACCGCAATCAACGCCGCAAAGCCGTAAGACAACGCCAACCGCTGCATCACGCCCAATATCCGCAAGCCCTCCACATTGGTAACCGCCCGGATAAGCCGGCTAAAGAAATCCAGTTCTTCTTCCGGTAACCGGATAAACGTGCGCAACGAGCGTGAAAACCATGCCACCGCCAAACCTATCAGGAAAATGACAGCCGTGCGCTTAAGGATTTTCAGGAAAACCTGTCCCGACGGCGCAAAGTCGAACTTCCGCAACGAGAAATACATGGACACGCCCATGATAAACATAAAAAACGGAAAGACCAAATCGGTCGGCGTTAGCCCGTGCCACGGCGCATGGCGCAAGGGCGCATAAATGGCGCTCCATGATCCCGGATTATTGACCAGTATCATACCGGCAATGGTGATGCCGCGTAATATGTCCAGTGATAATAAACGATTTTTCATTACTGGTTAAAGTATAGTCGCCGTTTTGCGAATTTGTGCAAGCTGTTCGGCAAAAGAGTTGTCCTGGCTTGCCACTTGCAGGTTATATTTTGTTTGCATCCGCAAATGTATTTAATTTATAATAATTCGATAATTCTAAAATATTACATACAGTTTTAATTCCTGATTCTTAATTCATCTACCGTGCGTTTAAATTCCGAAAAGATTTTTGGGAAGGCACGCAGCTTCTTTGTTTTTTTACCGCCGGGCAGGGCGCTGTGGGAGGGCAGGAAAATCACCGTCAGTTCCCGTTGCGTATCTTTCCAGCAGAGTGCGCCGGAGCTGAAGTCCAGCCAGCGGCGGCTCTTAAAGTAGTTGCCATGGTTGTGCGCATACCCCTTGGCGGAAAGCGCCACAAGGCTATCGCTGAAAGCGCGCCCCCCGCCGTAAGCAACGAAACCGGGCAACGCGCCGGACGAAGGAACGCCGAAAGATTTATTGTAAAACACCTGCCCCTTGTATATAGCCAGCACCTGCGCTCCCGGCGTTACCTGTTTCCTGATTGCCTGCGCCACCAGCGTATCAATAACCTGCAAGCGCGCACCGGAAAGACCGATTTCTTCGGGTAACACATAATGCAAACGCACCGGCGCCGCTTGCTGCACGCCGCTTCCAAATACCTGCAAACTGTCAATAGACACCGGCAAACGTCCCTGCGCCGCCACGCCGCCAAACAATAATTGCGCCGATCGCTCCTGCGCTGCCTGCGAATTGGAATAGGACACCACCAGCGCAGCGAAATTTTGCGTATCCCCGAATTTCTTTATTCCATAAGGCGTCCCGAAGAAATCAAGGATGACTTTCTTGTGGGCGGCAAGTCCTGTGATAAACTGCGCAGACAGGCTGTCTACGCCGAAACCGTACTGCGGGCGTGCATCGGTGCGATGGTAGCCGGCAATAATTAAATCGTAGGGGGCTAACTGTTCCTGCAACGCAAGCAACGTATCTGCGCCCACGCCGGGATTGATGGAAAAGACATCTACCGCCGCATAAGAGCGCAACTGCCGTTGAAAGAACGCGCCGTCGCCCTCCCCTATTTCTATGCAGGCTATTTTTAATGTATCCGGGCGGCGCAATGGCAGCAGGTCGTCGCGGTTATGCAGCAACGTCAAGGCTTTTTCGGTCAGCCGGCAGTTCAATGCCCGGTGAGCGGCATTGTTCAAATCGTCCGCCAGACCCGTTTCGGGAACAGGGCGGTAATCGCTCAGTCCCGCGCGGTACTTTGCCAAAAGCATCTTCCGGCATTTAATATCCACTTTGTACATGGACACTTTTCCTTCCTGCACAGCCTGTTCTATCACGTCAATAGCCGTAGAAACATTATTCGGCATCAGCAGGACGTCGTTGCCCGCCAGGAGGGCGAGCAGGGCTACCGTATCCTCGTGGGCATTGGCGGTAACCCCTTTCATTTCGAGCGCATCGGTAATCACCAGCCCGCCGAACTCCAATTCATCGCGCAGCAGGCGGCTAACCACCGCCGGCGACAGCGTCGAAGGACGGAGCAGCGTGTCGTAGGCGGGGATTTGCAAATGCGCCACCATCACCGCATCCACGCCGTTTTCCATCAGGGTTTTGAAAGGGAACAGTTCCAGCGAATCCAGCCGCTCCAAAGTGTGAGGGATTGCAGGCAATGCCTTATGCGAATCCTGGTTCGTGTCGCCATGCCCCGGGAAATGCTTGGCGCATGCCAGCACGCCCCTGTTTTGCATTCCCTGCATATAAGCCTTGCCTTTTTCCGCTACATTATATTTGTCCTCGCCGAACGAACGGACGTTGATGACAGGATTGTCGGGATTATTATTGACGTCCACCACCGGCGCAAAGTTCAGGTGAATGCCCATACGCCGGCATTGTTCGCCGATAGCTTCGCCCATTTTTTCAACCAGCGTATTATCCCGCAGCGCACCCAACAGCATTTGCCGCGGGAAATTTAGCACGCTGTCCATGCGCATGCCCGCGCCCCATTCCCCGTCAATAGCCACCAGCAGGGGAATGCGGCTGCGACGCTGCAATCCGTTAATCGCCGCCGGATATGGCGACGGTTGCGCTTTCATCACTATTACGCCGCCCACCTGCTCCGCCTCCACCAGCCTGCCAATGCTGTCAAGGTGCGTATGGTACCGCCCGGCAATGTAGACGGGGACAACAAACAGTTGTGCGATACGTTGCCGCAACGAGAGCGTATGCATAATGGAATCAACCCAGCGTTGCGCTTCCCGGCGTTGCGCTTGCGGAATTTCGCGCGCATCCACAGCGGGCGGAAGGAATAAACAGAAGGTAAAAAGAAAAAAAATCAGGCGTTTCATACTTTTTGTTAAAAATAAGCGCAAAAGTAGTAAAAATTTCCGGATTTACAGGTTTACAGTTTACAGATTGTGGCTGACGGCAGCTAATGTGACTGGCGCGGCTGGGAAGTTAAGAACTAAGAGTTCAGAACTAAGAATTGGGCTGGCGCGCCAGCCATCTCTACATCTCCACATCTTCACATCTTCACATTAGCCGGCGCCAGCCCAATTAGTCACATTAGCACATTAGTCACATTAGCACATTAGTTAGTCACATTAGCTGCCTACTGTACTTTACTGCTGAGCGGGTGTTTCAGGTTGGCGTATTTGCTGAGGCGCGCCGATACTTTCCCCACGATAACGGGCGTTTCTATCAAGAGGGGGATATGGTTTTTGTCGTCGGATATCCAAATGGAAATTTCATTCTTTCCGTCGAAGACCTCGCCAGCCACCGGCTTGGCGGCGATTTTTATACATTTGAATGTTCCCAGTCCGCTGATTTTTTTTTCTTCTTTCCCGATGTAACGGTAATAGATATGGAACAGTTCTTCATCCACCGCAAAAGAGATGGGGATGATCTGGTCTTTTTGGAAATGGTCGAAATCGAGGTTGCGGGAATTATAAAACAGGCTCACGAAATCAAACGTACATGATTTTCCCGGCAGCACCGTGTCTTTTGCTGCGCCTGTTTTCCGTTGCACGGAAGCGCGAATGGTATAATCGGCGTTGTTAAAGACGTAGGTATTTTTTATAGTGTACCCTCCTTCGCTGATGTTGCGGTGGAAGTACAGCGGGCGCAGGTTTGAGGACAGGAAGCGCGCTTCGTACACGTCGCGCACCATGAAAAAATTATCGTAAAACCGGTAGGTTTTGGCATACGCCCGCGCATAAAAATAGGTGGTATCGCGGAATTTCTCTTTGGTAAGCATCATCGTCGCCTCGCCCACGTCGGTATTGATAATTCCCCATTTATAAGTAGCGACAATGGTTAGCCGTTCGTTTTCATGGAACGACAACTGCCCGGCGGTAAATTCACGCACCGGCATGCAGGCAGTGTCCTGCTGCGCAAAAGTAATACTTGCCGTAAGAAACAGGAGGAGGAAACACAGTAAAGGGCGAATGGTAAAGGGTGAAGCGAACTTCCCTAACACCTCTAACTTCATTAACTTCTTTAATTCGTAATTCATAATTTCTAATTCTTAATTCCTAACTGATGACGCTATAGTCTTTGGTTTTATTGTGTAATTGTTTCAGCCGGGCGAGTAACCGTTCATTATTTTCATTTGATAAATGGGGGTCTTTCGCTAAAATTTTTTCCGCTAAGTTACGAGTAAATTCCAATAATTTGCTATCTTTTGCCAGATCGGTGATGCGCAAATGAAATGCTATTCCGCTTTGCTGCGTGCCTTCGAGGTCGCCGGGACCGCGCAGTTGCAGGTCGGCTTCGGCAATCTTAAAACCGTTGTTGGTGGACGCCATTAACTGCATACGTTTGCGCGTTTCGGCAGAAAGTTTATGGTCGGTCATCAGGATACAGTATGACTGTTCGGCGCCGCGTCCCACGCGCCCGCGCAGCTGGTGCAGTTGCGACAACCCGAACCGCTCGGCGCTTTCGATGACCATGACCGTAGCATTCGGCACATTCACGCCCACTTCAATCACCGACGTCGCCACCATAATATGCGCTTCGCCTTTGATAAAACGCTGCATCTCGAAATTTTTATTTTCGGCGGGCATTTGCCCATGTACGATTGCCGTAATATATTCCGGCAGCGGGAAAGCGCGCGTAATGCTTTCGTAACCGTCTTCCAGATTTTTGAAGTCCATCTTTTCCGATTCTTTGATGAGCGGATAGACGACATAGATTTGCCTTCCGGCTTTTATCTGTTCTCTCATAAATCCGAAAACGCGCAATCGCTGGCTGTCGTTAAAGTGTAAAGTTTTGATGGGTTGCCGTCCGGGCGGGAGTTCATCAATCACCGATATGTCAAGGTCGCCGTAGAGCGTCATTGCCAGCGTGCGGGGAATGGGCGTAGCGGTCATCACCAATACATGCGGCGGCTGTTCGTTTTTACTCCACAGGCGGGCGCGTTGCTCCACGCCAAAACGGTGCTGTTCGTCAATCACCACGAAGCCGAGATTTTTGAATTGCACCGCATCTTCAATCAGGGCATGCGTTCCGATGAGCAGGTGCAGCGAGCCGTCGAGCAGTTGCTCATGCAATACCCGGCGTTCTTTCTTTTTGGTAGATCCGGTGAGTAACCCCACGTTTATAGCGCTGTCCCGTAAAAATTCCTGGATGCTTTCGAAGTGTTGCTGTGCAAGGATTTCTGTCGGCGCCATGATACACGATTGATAGCCGTTGTCGGCGGCAATGAGCATGCAAAGCAGCGCTACCAATGTTTTCCCGCTTCCCACATCGCCTTGCAGCAGGCGGTTCATCTGTTTTCCGGTAGCCATATCCCCCCGGATTTCTTTGATGACGCGCTTTTGGGCGTTTGTGAGCGCAAACGGCAACCGCCGGTAACAAGCGTTGAAATGTTCGCCAACGGTATTGAAAATAAAACCGCGCGAAGTTTCCTTACGCTTGTTACGCACCCGCAGCAAGCCTAATTGAAGGTAGAGCAGTTCTTCAAACTTCAGGCGGTATTGCGCCTGTTGCAAGCGTTCGGCGCTTTGCGGAAAATGAATATTGAACAATGCCGCGCGCAACGGCATCAGGTTGTATTGCCGGAGCAGGTATTCGGGGAGGTTTTCGGTGATTTTATCCAGCACGGCATTGGCAAGGTTGGTTTGCAGCCGCAGGAAAGCGCGTTGCCCCAGCCCGTTGTTCTGCAACACTTCGGTGCTGCTATACACGCCTTGCAACACTGACTGCAAGGGATGGTTATCAGTTTGCGGCTCGTCCACTTCGGGATGCACCAGATTGAGTTTCCCGTTGAAAACAGCAGGTTTCCCGAAAACAATATATTCCACGCCGGCTTTTAATTTTTCCTGAACCCATTTCAATCCTCGGAAAAACACCAATTCAATAACGCCTGTGCCGTCCGAGAAATAAGCGATGTAGCGTTTTTGCCGCTTGCCGTAGTTTACTTCCTGAAAGCGGATAATTTTCCCGCGCAACTGGATATACGGCAAATCGGGCGTCAGTTCGCTGACACAATAAAATTTCGTGCGGTCGATATACCGGAAAGGAAAAGTATAAAGCAAGTCTTCAAACGTAGAAATACCAAGCTCCTTAAACAGTATCTCCGCGCGTTTAGGACCTACTCCCGTGAGATATTTTATATCGTTGTCCAGCATGGCTGATTGCTAATTTTCGATTTCTAACAGGCTGGCGCGCCAGCCCTGCTAACCACTAATCACTAATTCATAATTCATAATTTTCACCGATATAATCCAGCAGTTGCATGAGTTCATCCACGTTGTCGGAAGTAACCATTTTCAAACGTGTTTCTTTGAAATTCTTCAAGTTTTTGAAATAATTACTCAAGTGGCGGCGCAGTTCCAGAATGCCCACGTAGCCGCCCTTGAACTCGATGGATTTTTGCAGGTGCAATTTCGCCAATGCCACCCGTTCTTTCACGCTCATCACGGGTAACAGTTTTCCGGTTTTCAGGTAATGTTTCACCTCGCGGAAAATCCACGGATGCCCGTAGGTGGCGCGTCCAATCATGATGCCGTCCACGCCGTAGCGGTCGAACAGTTCTTTCACGATGACCGGCGTATCGGCATTGCCGTTGCCTATAACCGGGATGTGCAGGCGCGGATTTTTTTTCAGTTCGCCGATGAGCGTCCAGTCCGCCTCGCCTTTGTACATCTGGGCGCGCGTGCGGCCATGTACCGTGATTGCTGCAATACCTGCGTCCTGCAGCTGTTCCGCGAGGGTGAGGATATTTTTATGCGTATCGTCCCAACCCAGCCGGGTTTTTACGGTAACGGGAATATTTACGGCGCGTACAATCTGCCGCGTCATTTCAACCATTTTTTCCGGTTCGAGCATCATACCTGCGCCCGCTCCGCGGTTAGCGATTTTCTTCATCGGGCAGCCGAAGTTGAGGTCAATCACATCGGGACGGGCTTGCGCCGCAATGCGTGCCGACGCCACCATCGCATCTATCAGGTGGCCGTAAAGCTGGATGCCGATAGGGCGTTCATAATCGTAGATACTAAGTTTCTCCACCGTCTTTTCCACGTCGCGGATAAGCCCGTCGGACGAAATAAATTCCGTGTACATCATGTCGGCGCCGTATAGTTTGCATATATACCGAAACGAAGGGTCGGTTACTTCGTCCATAGGCGCCAGGAAAAGCGGCTGGTGTCCCAAGTCCAGTGTAGCAATTTTCATACTGCAAAGATACTACTTTTGGGGGATGAATGATGAATGGCGGGGAAAATCTGTTTCAAAAAGATTTCAAAATTTAGCCGTTCATTACAGGTTTATTTGAAGAAACGGCGGTTATATCGCCAGTTCTTTGGCAATTTCTTCCGTCAGGAATTTTGTAAATTCCTCGATGCTCATTGCGCCTTTGTCGCCTTCGCCCTGCCTGCGGACAGAAACCTGCTGCGCGGCTTCTTCCTTCTCGCCTACAATTAACAGGTAGGGGATGCGTTTCAATTCGTTTTCGCGGATTTTTTTACCGATAGTTTCGTTGCGGTCGTCCACTGCGGCGCGGATACCGGCGCCGTTCAACGCATCGCTTGCCTGTTGGGCGTAGGCGTTGAAGCGTTCGCTGATGGGCAGCACGGCGACTTGCTCCGGCGTGAGCCACAACGGGAATTTCCCGCCGGTATGTTCGATGAGTACCGCCACAAACCGTTCCATAGAGCCGAAAGGCGCGCGGTGAATCATCACCGGACGGTGGCGTTTGTCGTCGGCGCCCACGTATTCCAGTTCAAAACGCTCCGGCAGGGTATAGTCCACCTGAATTGTTCCTAATTGCCATTTGCGGCCAAGCGCATCGCGTACCATGAAGTCGAGTTTAGGTCCGTAGAAAGCGGCTTCGCCCAGCTCCACGATTGTCTGCAAGCCTTTTTCGGCAGCCGATTCGATGATGGCGCGTTCGGCGCGTTCCCAGCTTTCGTCGCTGCCGATATATTTTTCCGTATTGTTTGGGTCGCGCAATGATACCTGCGCCGTAAAGTCTTTGAAATCGAGCGTGCGGAAAATATACAGCACAATGTCGATTACCTTATTAAATTCTTCTTTCAACTGGTCGGGGCGGCAAAAGATGTGCGCATCGTCCTGCGTGAAACCGCGCACGCGGGTGAGTCCGTGCAGTTCGCCGCTCTGTTCATAGCGGTAGACAGTGCCAAATTCCGCAAAGCGCAACGGAAGGTCTTTGTACGAACGCGGTTTGGTGCGGTAGATTTCGCAATGGTGCGGGCAGTTCATCGGTTTCAGTAAAAACTCTTCGCCTTCCTGCGGCGTGTGTATCGGCTGGAACGAATCTTTGCCGTACTTAGCATAATGCCCCGAAGTTACATACAGTTCTTTTTGCCCGATATGCGGCGTGATGACCTGTTGATAGCCGTGTTTTTTTTGCACGTGGCGCAGGAAATTTTCCAACCGTTCGCGCAAGGCGGCGCCTTTCGGCAACCACAGCGGCAAGCCCTGTCCCACGCGCGGTGAAAAGGCAAATAATTCCAACTCTTTCCCAATTTTGCGGTGGTCGCGTTTTTTGGCTTCTTCCAATAACACCAAATATTCGTCCAGCAGTTTCTTTTGCGGGAATGTAACGCCGTAGATGCGCGTCAGCATTTTATTTTTTTCATTGCCGCGCCAGTAGGCGCCGGCAATAGCCGTCAGCTTCACCGCCTTGATATTGCTTGTATCCGGCAGGTGCGGTCCCCGGCAAAGGTCGGTAAAATTCCCGTTGGTATAAAACGTAATCGTACCGTCTTGCAAGTCGCCTATCAGTTCGCATTTATACGGGTCGCCTTTTTCCGTATAGGTTTTCAGGGCTTCGGGCTTGCTTACTTCGCGGCGGACGAATACTTCTTTTTGCCGCGCCAGTTCCAGCATTTTTGCTTCAATCGCCGGCAAGTCGGCGTCGGTGATCGTGCGGTCGCCCAAATCCACATCGTAATAAAAGCCGGTTTCAATGGCAGGCCCGATGCCGAATTTTACGCCCGGATACAAAGCGTCCAACGCCTCCGCCATCAAGTGCGACGACGAATGCCAGAAAGCATGGCGGCCTTCGGCGTCGTCCCATTTGTATAATTTAATACTGGCGTCGCCGGCGATGGGGCGTTGCAAGTCCCATGTTTCGCCATTCACGCCCACCGCCAGCACGCTGGAAGCCAGTTGCGGGCTAATGCTTTTGGCAATATCAAACCCGGTAACGCCTGCTTCATATTGGCGTGTTTTGCCGTCGGGAAAAGTAATGGTAATCATATTTCCTAATTTGAGGATGCAAAG
>JAITKG010000072.1 GCA_031278495.1 Prevotellaceae bacterium
GAAGATGCGGCTGGCGCGGCTGCTGATGTGAAGATGTGATGATGTGGCTAACTGCGGCTGGGTTTGCCCATGTCCTCTTTTCTACCTACCCGCGGAGCATATCTACCTCCCCACGGGGCATATCTACCTCCCCGCGGGGCATATCTACCTCCCCGCGGAGCATATCTACCTCCCCGCGGAGCATACTGTCTTCCGACAAGAGCATATTGTCTTCCGACAAGAGCATATTGTCTTCCGACAGGAGCATACTGTCTTCCGACAGGAGCATATTGTCTTCTGACAAGAGCATATTGTCTTCCGGATGAAGCGTACTGTCTTCCGGATGGAGCATATTGTCTTCCGGATGGAGCATATTGTCTTCCGGATGGAGCATATTGTCTTCCGGATGGAGCGTATTTACCTCCCCAAATGGCGCGGCAGCATCCTTCAACTTTCAACTAAAAAAAGCTTTCAACTTTCAACTTTTTACTTTCTGTCTTCAACTTTTCACTTTCTGTCTTCCGGAAAATGTTTACGGTCTGTCCCGGCGTATTTTTTGTCCAACCACAGGAACTGGCTGGCGCCAGCCACATCTCCACATCTTCACATTTCCACATCTCCACATCTCCACATCTTCACATCTCCACATTAGCTGCCGCGCCAGCCCAATCTGTAAATCTGTAAATCCGTAAATCTGTAAATCCCTTTCCCCCTTTGGGGGTCAGGGGGCTTTTTTCGTTCGGAATGACGGCGCACAGAACACAGAAAGACGCAAGATTAGAAGCGTTCATCCTGCCCGTCGCTAAAAAAATTTTTGTATATCCAAAAATTTTCGCATCTTTGCAGGTAACAAACAAACACAAACAAATATGAAACATTTACATCTTTATCCCGTACGGGCGCCCATACCGCCGCCCGGAACAATTCCCAAAGGAAATCATACATACTTACTTTACGAGCGGTAAGTAGCAGATGGCGAGTAAACCCTTCAACGGTTTACCAAGCCTCTCAAAGTTTTTATCCGAATCATCGTCACGCCCGTGGTGGGAAAAATTCCTGTTTCCCCGCCGGTTTGAACGCCGCATAGCCGCCCGGCTATTGCGCGTGTTCGAAATCGGCTTCTACAGGAATTTTACCGCCTACGAGCTGGCGCGTGATTTGGGCATGGACAGTATCGACGGTCAATGCGCCATTGACGAGGCTGTACGCTACCTTCTGCTGAAAGGAAAAATCGAACAGCCCTATCCGGGAAAGTTCTGCCTGCATGATTATCGCCGTATCACGGGCGTGGTTGATTTATCGCAACCCGACAAACCGTCGTTGATTTCCGGTAACTATAAACTGCCGGTATATATTCTTCCGGAACGATTGTTTGGAGCGTCCCATGGCGACACGGTCAATGTAAAAATCCGCCGGAGGGCACAACGCTTTTTGGAAGCGGAAGTAGTGAGCGTCATCAAATTTGCCCAACGCCGACTGGTGGGGAACCTCGAGGTATTGGAGCACAGGGCGTATTTTACCCCTATCAACCGCGAACTGTTCCGTACGGTCGTCATCCCGCCGGGCTGCATCAAAAATGCCGAAGACGGCGACCGCGTAGTAGTCGAACTGCGACCGCACGGGCACGGTCATGAAACGATTGCCGCCAAAGTAATAAAAATACTGGGCGAAGCCGATACGGAGTACGTCGAAACGCAAACGCTCCTGCAAAGGAATAATTTCCCGACGGATTTCAGTCCCGAAGAAGAAGAGGCGGCGGCGGCTATCCGCTTCGATATTACGCCGGCAGATATTTCCACCCGCCTTGATTTGCGCGGTATTCCGACGTTCACTATCGACCCCGACGGTACCAAAGATGTGGACGACGCCCTCTCTATCCAGGCGTTGCCCAACGGTAACTGGGCAATAGGCGTCCATATCGCCGATGTTACGCATTACATAAAACCCGGCTCTATCCTTGATAAACGCGCTTACCAGTATACTACTTCCATTTACCTGCCCGACCGCGTATTGCCGCTGTTTCCCGATACCGTAACGCACGGCTGTTCCCTGTTTGCCGGTGAAGATAAACTCGCTTTTTCCGTGCTGTTTGAAATAGACAACGAGGCAAAAGTAATCCGCCGGAAAATTGCCAAAACTGTTATATGTTCGCAACGGCAGTTTACTTACGGCGAAGCGCAGCAGTTGATGGACGGCGCGTCCGGTGAATTTGACGGGGAACTGCGCACGCTGTATACGCTTTCGCAACAGTTGCGGAAAGCCCGCCATGCCGATGGCGCAATTACTTTCAGCGACCGCCCGGAACTGTATTTTGAATTTGACGAAATGGGCAAAGTCATTAGCGTGAAGCCGCACAAACGCCTCGAATCAATGAAACTGATTGAAGAATTTATGTTGCTCGCCAACCGCAACGTGGCAGAGATAGCCGCCCGGAAACGGATGCCGTTTATATTTCGTACGCACGGGCTGCCGAATAAACGAATGTTCGACGAGTTGCGCCGCGTCGCTATGAATTACGGGCATACCCTCAGGGGCGCAAGCATACCCAACAGTACCACCAGCCGTACGATTGCAAAGAGTATTTCCAACTTTATGTCGCAGTTGGAAGGGGAACAGGAAGAAATGCTTTTTGTCAACCTGTCCATACGTTCTATGGCATGCGGGAAATACAGCCCTGTACCCCGCCGCCATTTCGCTTTGTCGTTTGACCATTACACGCATTTTACATCGCCTATCCGCCGCTATATGGACATGGTGGTGCACCGGTTATTGACTAATGCTTTTATTGACCGCTCGGCGCGTACCAATATTTTCAACTACGAAACGGCTTGCCAGCATTTTAATTTTATGCGTGAAAAGGCAAAAGCATTGGAAGATTGTATGGAGCGGCAAAAAGCGGCGGAATATTTAAGCGATAAAGTAGGGCAAGAATTTGAAGGTACGATTACGCATGTGTCGCCCACTACGCTATCGGTAACGTTGTCCGATACCGGCATTCGCGGTCGCGTGATGCTGAAAAGCCTCCTCGACGACTGCTACGAACTGAACACCGACCAGTACATTATACAGGGGAAGACCACTGGGGATTTTTACCGGATAGGGCACCGGGTAACCGTTCGCGTGGCGCATGTGGATAGCGGTCGTGCCATCGTGGACTTTGTTATTACCGGACGCAAACTGTCGAAACGGGCGGCAAAACAGGATAAATTGTACACAATAGATTGGTAAGATAAAGTTGTACGCTGTACGGCGAAAAGTTTTATAAAGTTGTTTGCAGTTGTTTGTTATTTTGTGTTATTGTTTGTGAATAGCTGTGGATACACAACGGCGTGGCGGCTATTTCTTGATTCCTAATTTGCACCGGCGTTAGCCCAAACCTGTAAATAAGTAAATCCGCCAATCTGTAAAATTGTATTACCTTTGCAACGTAATTTAGAAAAAATGAAGAAACGAGTTTTAGTAGCTACCGGCGGCGGCGATTGCCCCGGACTGAATGCCGTGCTTCGCGCTTTCGTGAAGCGCGCCCATCAGGAACGCGAATGGGAAGTATTAGGCAGTATCCAATCGTTCAACGGGCTGATGGAAGAGCCTACGAACATCAAGGTTTTAGACCCGAAAACAGTATCGGGTATTCATGTGCGCGGCGGCACTATCATTGGCACGACCAATAAGGGCGGTCCTTTTGCATGGCCGGTCAAAAAAGCCGACGGCACATGGGAAGCCGTTGACCGTTCCAGCGAGATGATCCGCAAGTGCCAACTATTGGGCATTGACGCGGTCGTGAATATCGGCGGCGACGGCTCGCAACGCATCTCGCAACAGTTGTTTGAAAAAGGTTTGCCTGTTATCGGCGTACCGAAAACCATCGACAATGACCTTGCGGCTACAGACTATACTTTCGGCTTCCAGACCGCCGTGCAAACCGCTACCGATGCGCTCGACAAATTAGTAACTACCGCCGAAAGCCATAACCGCATCCTGATTATGGAAGTAATGGGGCGCGACGCGGGATGGATTGCTTTGAGTTGCGCCATTGCCGGCGGCGCCGAAGTGTGCCTGATTCCGGAAATCCCGTACAATATCGACAGTATTATGCGTTGTATGGACGACCGTTTCCAGCGCGGCAAACGGTTTGCGGTGATAGTGGTTTCCGAAGGCGCAAAGCCGCTGGACGGCGCAGTGTCGGGCTACGCCGGCACAGAAGTAGGGTATGAAAATTTCCGTTTGGCAGGCGCTGCTACGCGCCTCTCGTCCGAACTGAAAGCCGCCGGCATTGACCTGGACATCCGCGAAACCGTATTGGGACACGTACAGCGTGGCGGCTCGCCGGTGGCTTACGACCGTATCCTTGCTTCGCAATTCGGCGTGAAAGCCTTTGAAATGGTGAAAAACGGCGAGTTCGGGCACATGGTCGCTTACCGGCAGCCCGATATTATTTCCGTGCCGCTGGCAGACGCCGTAGGACACATGAAATTTGTACAAAATACCGACAACCTCGTTAGAACCGCCCGCGGCATTAACATTTGCATGGGGGATTAAATTTAAAGATTTAAAAATTCAAAGATTGGAATGCTGAAATTTTTAAATCCTGAAATCAAAAACATGTTTCCTGTTGCTGAAATATTTTATTCATTACAGGGCGAAGGCTGGTATGCCGGCGTTCCGGCGGTCTTTGTGCGGCTGGCGGGATGCCGCAATGCCTGTTCGTGGTGCGACGCTAAGGAAACGTGGAATGCTGGCGCATTTCCGCATTTGTCGACCGGCGAAATTGCCGAACGGGTAAGCGCCTATCCATGCCGCACGGTGGTTATTACCGGCGGCGAGCCGTTGCTGTATCCGCTGGATGCACTGTGTGTGCGGCTGAAAGAACAGCATTGCCGCTTGCACCTCGAAACGTCCGGCGCAGGGGCGTTTTCGGGCGCATGGGATTGGGTTTGCCTGTCGCCCAAGCCGCAACAACCGCCACGCCAAGAGAATTACCGGCACGCCGGCGAACTAAAGGTGATTATCGCCACGCCGGATGATTTTGCATGGGCAGAAGAAAATGCCCGGCAGGTAACGCCGGAATGCCGGCTGTTGCTGCAACCGGAATGGAGCAGGTTTCCAACCGTCGCGCCGCTGGTGGTAGCGTATATCCGGAGCCATCCACAATGGCGGTTATCGCTGCAAACACATAAATTTTTAGCCATCCCCTGAGTCATTTCCACAGACAAAATATTACAAAACCTGTATTGCAAAAGGCATTTAGATTTATTCCGCAAGAAAATTTTCCTATCTTTGCGGCGATTACTAACGAACGGCAGACACATGACATTTGACTTAACAGCTATTGATAACCAATCTAAGGCGCGTACAGGAATTATACATACCGCACATGGCAAAATTTGCACCCCTATTTTTATGCCTGTCGGGACTATTGGAAGCGTCAAAGGCGTTATCCACCGCGACCTCCGGAATGATGTAAATGCACAAATTATTTTAGGGAATACTTATCACCTCTATCTCCGACCGGGCGTCAATATATTGCGGAAAGCCGGAGGTATCCATCGTTTTGTGTCGTGGAAGCGCCCCGTATTAACGGATAGCGGCGGATACCAGATTTTTTCGCTGGCAGAGCACCGGAAGTTAACGCCCGACGGCTGCGAGTTCCGCTCGCATATTGACGGCTCAAAGCATTTCTTCACACCGGAAAATGTGGTGGATATTCAACGCATCATCGGTGCGGATATCATCATGGCGCTGGACGAATGCCCGCCCGGCACGTCGGATTATGTATATGCCAAACGTTCGCTACAGCTTACGCAGCAATGGCTTGAACGCGGTATAAAACATTTCAGGCATACCGAACCGTTATACGATTACCCGCAGTTTTTTTTCCCAATCATACAGGGCTGCGTATTTAAAGACTTGCGGGAAATAGCAGCCGAGCACGCCCTCTCGTTCCAGTGCGACGGAATAGCTATCGGCGGCTTGTCCGTAGGAGAACCGGCAGAAGTGATGTATGAAATACTGGAAGCCATCATGCCGCTGATTCCCGGCAGTACGCCCCGCTACCTTATGGGCGTAGGGACGCCGGCGAACCTGCTGGAATGTATCGCGCGCGGCGTTGATATGTTCGACTGCGTGATGCCCTCGCGTAACGGGCGCAACGGCACGCTTTTTACGTGGGACGGCATGATAAATATCCGCAACAAAAAGTGGGCTGACGACCTTTCGCCTATCGACCCGAAAGGCACATCATTTGTGGACAGCATGTACACCAAAGCCTACCTGCGGCATCTCTTCGTTTCGGGAGAGATGCTGGGACCGCAGATTGCCAGCCTTCATAACCTCGCATTCTACCTCAGCCTCATGGAGCAGAGCCGCCAACACATCCAAGCCGGCGACTTTGTAGCATGGAAAAACACCGTCAGCAAAAATATAAGCGCAAAGTTGATGTGATGAAGTGATTAAGAGATTAAGTGATTAAGAGGCTGTGGAAAAAATCACAGCGTTATTTTGTTGAATTAAAAAATTATTTTACCTTTGCATTTAGTTTATGCTGTTTTAAACATAATTTATGCTCTTTAAAACATATTGACTGCTTTTATTCGGTAGCTGAAATCTGGAAAATTTCATCTTGAAAAACTGGAATAAAAGCAAAACTCCACGAGAGAGAAACGTGAATTTTTGCTTATAGTTTTTCAGGTATTCCAGAACCTCAGCTATAATAAGTATAGTTCACGTTTCGGATTTTATATATCTGACCAACCGCTCTGAAAAGAGAACTTCCCGAAACAAGCTTTCCAAAATAAAAGTAGCCGCCATGTTTAAGGCACGAATTACGCGGATTTTTTGTCATACGAATTACACAGATTTTTACGGATTACGCGGATATAGTGCGGTAAGAGGGATTGTTTAGTGAATGTTTGTGTTTGTGGGTAAATTCTAAATGCGAAACAATCCCTAAAGCCGCAAAAAAAGGGGAAAAGCCCCCTAACCCCCGAAGGGGGAACAGGGGATTGACG
>JAITKG010000097.1 GCA_031278495.1 Prevotellaceae bacterium
CATCCGCATCGACACCATGTCCGGGCATGGCGCTTCGTCCACCGCCAAGTCCATCGAAGAATACACCGACATTTGGGCGTTTACTTTCCATAATCTGGGAATGAAGTTTGGAAAATAAGTTTTAAGACGCGTTGATTTTACATTATAAGGGGTATTATTATACCCCTTATTGTTTTTACATAATTCTCTCGCTAAATCTTACAAAAGCCGTTGCAGAGTGTCAAACAGGATGAAAAAGACAGGCTGAGAATATTAAATTTATCGTACGCAAATTCCAACTCCACCATTTTTCGGATGAGCTATCGTGCAACCACCCATCGGGACTGCATGCCCGCCGTTACAGTATAGTCCACCGAAAAAATATACGTATGTTCCACCCTCGTACGGCGTGGCACAGCCGGCGTCTATATTGCATGTTGTAGTCGGATTGGTAAACTTTACACTAACTTCATCACTTGAAGTCACGTTTAGATTTAATGCACTACGGTTATTAAACATGCATTGTATTTCCGTATGGGTAGGAAATCTCCATCCGGAAGGGCATGTCATTGTGATGTGTACCCCACTTAAGTATTCATTACTGACTTCCAATCCGCAACCGGTAAAAGTAGAGGCATTATCTGCAACTAAGTCCCTGCAGTAGCCACCGACAGCAGCTAAATTCGGACAACATGGAATACTAACACTCGAAGAATTAAAATTAAAATCACGTATAGCGATACATCCCGGACAACCGGTAGGGTCAGTTAATGAATTTACGCTACCGGTATATTTATTGCCGCTTATAGTTGTTCCATTAAGTATAAATGATTGTGTTCCTTTTAATGTATAAGTTCCACTACTAACAGATGCAATATTCGGCGGGTAGTCGGTAACATAGGCGCAGGCGTTGAATTGCGCGGGCGTGACAGGAGCTAACGTTATTTTTACCGTTGCGTTAAACGTGCTGGTAGTAGCAGACGACGTGCCTTTCACCCATACGCCGCGCGTATTGCCGCTTACAACCGTGTGTGTAAGCGATGAATATTGATTGCCGCTACCGGCAGTAATGGTAGTAGCGCTTGGTACAAGCGTAGCAGGCGACCAACTGCCTAACATGTTTACGTCGGTGACGGGTTGAATATCCACAAACACCCATACTTCATTGCGGTGATTGGCGTCGCTGCCTTTCCATGATAAATCAAATGTTACCGTTTTCGTTGAATAGTCCACTTTGGTATTTACAATAGTTACCGGAGTGGTGCGCTGTGCGCTTGCTGCAAGGCTTGTAAGCATTGCGAAAAGGAAGAAAATTTTTTTCATAATACTATTTTTAATTGTTTTTATTTTGTAGCATCAGGATTGTTTTATGCACAAACACAAACCAAATTTTAACCCATAAAACAATCCCCTGCTACGATTTTTTATTCGTTGCCATTCCACTGTTTCATTTTTTGTTTGATAGTTTTACCAAAATGAAACGCAGATTTAATTTGTCAAACTAGAGGTTCTTGCATACCCACATACTAAATGAATTAAATCCGCGTTTAAGGACGGCTTTATATTCTTAGTATGCTTAGAAACACTGCAAGATTTCTAGTTTAGAACAAAGCTAATTTTACATCAACTTTAATCAAAATTTAAAAGAACATATAATACTACAATGCTACAAATATATTACTTTATTTTTTATCTGCAAAAAAAATATAAGAGAATGCAAGGTCGGCGCATTTAATTTTGTATTTTTCCATACCTCGTGCGCCGTTGCCCTGCGCGCCGTCATTCCAAGCGGAGCGAAGCGTAACCGAGCGCTACCAGCACGCTGCCCCTAACGAGGCGCGGGACACGGGACGCGGCAAGACATAAAATTAAGTGCGTTGGTTCTGTAAGAGAATGTAAAAAAAGAAAGCAAACGCTTATTTGTAATTAAGCATATTTCAATATCAATTTAGGGTCGATTTTTAATTGCACATGGAGGTTTTTAGCAGCCTCCAAAGACAGGTGCCGTTTACCATGCATAAATAAACTGAAGGAAGAGTCATCGACGTTTAAAATTTTTGCCATATCTTTTTGCCGGATATTGCGTTTTAGTATTTCTTGCCGGATTATCCGTACCAAAGGCGAACTGTTACGTGCAGCAAGGCGTTTGGATGTTTTTTTTGCATCTTCGCAACCGGCGCATGCCCGGATTTTGGAATTATTTTTAACTATTTTTTTCATAACCTTTTTGATTTGCAAAGGTAATTTTTTTATTTTCATTCCACAAATTTTATTTTCAAAATAAAAAGCGGCGAATCCAAGTACCCGGTGCAACCGGATTATTCAGGGCGGATGCAAAAACATTCCACGACGCATCAAAGCATTAAAAGATGCTTTTTCAGGAATATATTGTCTGATAAGTTTGATAGTATATTCATTTAACCCCTTTCCAAGAGAAACAGGAATGTGCGAATAAATCTGCCGGGCTTTTTTTCATAAAAAAATTTTGTTTATTCAAAAAAAGTATTTACCTTCGTGCCGGACATTTGAAACATTATGAAAAACCTTTTGGACATCACCGCCCCGCACGCAGAAATTTTTCCGTTGTGTGGGATGTTTAAACTTACTTCCACCGAATTTACAGAGGAAATAAAAGGACTTCGTTTCTTTTGTAAAAACAACAAATAAAAACCGGAAGTCCAAAATTATTAAACAATAGGAGATTTTACTTATGGACAAAGCATCGTGGTCGCGAGAGACCAAAAAAATTTTCAATGGCATCCTGCTATTTTCATTGGCATGGATTGTTTACGGGATTCTTTCACCCATCGAATCCCTGTTTTCCGGGATAGGCACACTGGCGTCTTTTTCCGATACGCCAGACCCTATGGGTGGTGCAGGCACAACGCTAAGCATCATCGTTTATCTACTGTTGGCAGGCATTGGCGTGGGCTACATCCTGACCATCGTAGGGTTGGGAAAGTTCCGTACCATCCTGGAAGCAGCCGACGGCAAGGCTATCGGTTCGGTGCGCACAGCGTTTATCCTTGCGCTGGTTGCCGTAGTGTTGGACTACCTTCCGTTTATTCCGGGTATCATTGGCGGCATTGTGTATCTCATCGCCGTCATTTTATTGCTGGTGGGATACGGCAAGCTCAAGGACTCGTCCACTTTCCCCGGAAGCAAAGGCGCGACCGTCCTGTTTATAGCCATGATACTTATCATCGTGGGATGGGTGCTTGATTTCATTCCCCTGGTTGGCGACTGGCTGGACGCCGTACTTACAATTATAGCCTACATCATGACCTTATCCGGATGGAATAAAATCAAAAATGCAGCCGTATAACTGAAAAACGGCTATATTCTTTTATCCGTAAGTCATAAGTCGCAAGTCGCGACAAGCGCACCGCCGCCCCCCTATCGGGCGGGCGGCGGTGTTTTAATTATGAATGAGGAAGCCATAACCCATCATTCATTTTCAATGTTCAACTAAAAAACTGACACAGTCAGAAAGTCTTCCTCCACTATCCATTAACCACGTAAATGCTGTTGGAACTGTATTTGCTGTTTTCAACTGTTGAAAACGACAGGTTATGGCGCTGCGCAAACGCTTCCAGCCCGGATGCAGCCATGAAATGCAGCGCGCCATCCGCTTTATTGAACTTTACTAATTTGACGGAAAAGAACTCCGACAATTTAGTCAGCACATGTTTTTTGCCTTTATCCTTATCGCCGTCGCGGATAATAATTTTCCCGCCGGGGTTCAACTGTTGCACGCACCGCCTCAATACATCATACTGTTTTTCTTCCGGCAGGTAGTGCAGCACGTCGTTCAGGATAAATACATCGGACGGCGGGAAAACATATTCCGATACATCGGCTACGATAAATTGCAGCCGGCCGGTTCTGGAGAAATTATTTTGTGCGGTAGCTATTTTGCCGGCGTCATAATCAATGCCCGTAATATCCCGTTCGCCCGACCGGAACGCCAGCATGTAGCACAAAAACCCGTATCCGCAGCCGATATCGGTCACCACCGCCTTTGCCGGGACAAGCTGTTCAAAAAGTTTATAATTCTTTTCCATCGCCGCCTTTATCCGCAAATACCATTCCAGCACTGGTCCCTTGTACAGGTAATTTTTCATTAGCTTGTAGCGGTAGTATGGATTTCCGGCGCGGTCTATTTCTTCTACAAACGCCGCATGTTCTTTTTTAAACAATCTTGCCGCCTGTTTGTGCCGCTCCTGATATGTTTCTTCTTCCCGGTGAGGAATGCGCGGAAGGATTTTCGTAGCCAATACGGCGTCTTTCAGATACAGGTAATCGTCTTTCGACATGGCTTGCCCATGCCCGTAAAGCAGCGTCGGGATGATATCGGCTTTCAGCGCTTCCGCCAAATAAAACGCCCCCTTGTGAAACCGTTGCAGCTTACCGTCGGGCGAGCGCGTGCCTTCCGGGAATATAACCACCGAATAACCCTCGTCCATATATTGCCGGATATGCGCTACCGCCGGTTCATAGCCTTTGGTAATATCCACAAAACCGGCAAAGCGGGCTATTTTTCCAAACAGCGGCGAGCGGCTGACCCATTCTTTGGTTACCATAATGATTTTAGGATGCAACGTCAGCATCTGCAAAATATCAATCACCGACTGGTGATTGGCAATAATCACCGCCGGCTTTTCAAATGTTTCGCGGGCGGGGTTTTGCCGCACTTTCTTTTCATTGGGCATCGCATAAATTTGCAGGAAACTGAAATAATACAACAACCGATGGAAGAAAGCCTGTTTTGATTTCTTGCCTGCCGGGAAAAGAATAAGTATATAACCGGTCAGCGTGAGCAACAGGCATCCGGTAACAAAAATAGTTAATGCCGTTATGGTAATAAAAAGGCTGTACCACGTATGCGGGAATTTCCGTTTTGCCGCGCGTCCTGTAATAAAAAGCCGGAAAATGAGCGGCTGCACGGTATAGGCGATGAGTATAATCGCCAGCATTCCTATTACAGACGTGATGGAAATGGAATACAACGCCGGATGCTGCGAGAAAATCATAGCGCCCATGCCGGCAGTTACGGCGAATGCCGAAAAGAAAATAGCCGTTTTATGGGACGTTAAAATTCGTTGCCCTGTCTTATATTCCAGCAATAAACCGTCGCTCACAAAAATGCTGAAATCATCCCCGATGCCGAAAATAAAAGTAGATATGATAATGTTGATAACGTTAAATTCTATGCCGAAAAGCGCCATCAGCCCCAAAATAATGACCCAGCTCATGACCATAGGCAGGAAAGTAACAAGGGCAATTTCTATTCTTCCATAAGACGCGAGTATGGATAAAAACACCACTATCGATACAATATATAACAGCGCATTAAAATCACTATTGACCAGCGTCGACAGTTTGCCGGCAAAATATGCCTTGTCGAGGATAACGATATTTTTATCTTCGCTGAATGCCCCGTAAACCTGTTCTTTGTTTTCTTCGGGCAACTGCGCCTGAATAATCGCTACAGGCAGCCCGTCGGCATAATCTATCCACTCGTTCAAAACAAAAGTGTCCAGAAAGTCCTGTTGCGTATAGTCTACCGGTTGGTAATCCTTATCTATGCCATGCAAAAAAGCGTCGAAGTTTTGCGCTTTGAACGTGTATTTTTCTCCTGCTTCCGGCAGGTTTGTTTTGAGGAGGGCGCGTTTTTCGGGCGTCCAGTAACGGTTCCAAAGGTCAATGCGCCGCTGTTGTTCGGCTGCGGGAATGAGTAAATGATGCGCCGATGAATAATCTTTAACCAGTGATTTTTCTTTTAGCGTCTGGCATTTTTGCGCCGCCTGCCGGTAATGGTAGAGCGCCTCGTCGGGCGTATTGCCGGTAGCTGCGAAGTACACGGTTTTGCAGTCGCCCGAGAAAGCGTTTTTCAACGCCTCCTCCGCCTGTGCGAACGTGGCGGGCATGTAGTTTAACTGCTCCATGCCGGCATTGAAGGTTACTTTTCCGCAGAAAAAGCACGATACGCCAAAAACCAGCGCCACCAGCCCGATGAAGATATAATTTTTTTCAAACGGATAGGCGTTCCATTTTTCTATCAGGCGCATCAGGCGGCTGGGTTCCTGCGGCTGGAAAGATAACAGGTGGGGGATAAAAACCAAACAACACAAGGTAGTCCCGAGCAACGTAAAACAGGAAAACAATCCAAAATCATGCAATGCTTCCGTGTGCATAAAAGCAAGGCTGGCAAAGGCAGCAATAGTCGTAAAGCTTCCGATGGTCATCGGGTAGGCAAGTTCGCGAATGACCTGCTCCGCCGATTGTGCATGGAGCGAATGGCAAAACACGTGAATGGAATAACTCAACGCCACGCCAAGTATCACAGAACCCGCGCCGACAGCAATGGTAGAAATAGCGCCCTGCAGCACATACATCAATGCAAGCGCAAAAAGCCCGCCCATCAATACCGGCAGCAAAATTAACGGAATAGCCCGTTTCCGGCGGAACGCAAAAATGATGACCAGTCCAATGACCAGCGCAGTAATCATCATAGCGAGGAAAGCGTCGGATTTAATTTGCCGGGCGTTGTAAATGCCTACGGGAATACCCCCAAAGTAAGAAACCGCCAATGCGGGGAATTGTTGTTCCACCACCGCTATGGTGCGTTCTATCTCTTCCACGAACGCCCCGTTGTTGGAAAGCTCCCCAGCGCCGAATACCGGCGAAATAAACGCTACAAGGTATTGTTTGCCGCTTGAAAAAATATGTTCGCCGTATATCGTATAATTCCCGTCCAACTCCAGCGCGGCAAGGTCTTTCAGGATATCTCCCGCAAGGTTCAACGGGTCGGCGGCAATGAATTTCGACGAAACCATACTCCACGGCGAGTGCAGTCGGGCATACTGGCCAGCCATAAATTCGTCCATGTTTTCCCGTTGCAGCAGGCTGTCCAAACGGGCATAGCCGGCAGTGTCGAGGAAAATGGGCAGGTGTTCCATGACGTACCGGTGCAACGATTCCGCCAGCCGGTTATCCACTGTGGACTGCACCTTTTTGATGTGCGACTTTCCCACAGGCGTTTGTTGAAGCTGCATAAGGAATGCGTCGCAGCCTTCCATCATGGTTCCGGGCGTCGCCGGATGCGCCGTGTCCCTGGAAGTAACAAGAACGGCGATTTTATCTTTTATTTTGATATTTTTGAAAACCTTTCCGATATGGCGCGTATCTTCGGTTTGCGGCATGAGGCTGTTAATATCTTCCTGCAACCGGATTTGCAACGCCAGGTAAACCATCGCTGCCGGCAACAGGACGCACAGCGCATAAAACGCCATGCGGTGCGCGCGGAAAAACCGGTAGAGCGTGATAAATATCCGTATCATATCCTCTTCGGTTTTCTAAAAAAATATAACAGCAACCCGGCAACCGCCCCCATAATCAGTGCGCACAGGACGGCAAGCACAAAGCTCCCGACGGCATACTGTAATAAATCCCGCCCAATGGCGTCGAACGAAACCGTATGGAGCGACAGGGTGAGCGGTCGGTTCAGCACCCATGCGCCGGCGGCAAAACTCCCCAATAAAATAAACGGAATCATCGGCGGGATGCTGATATTGGAAGCTACCACAGTAATTGCCTTGTTCAGTTTAAGCAGGTGCGCCAACGAAAAAGCCGCCAACATTTGCCAGCCCCACACGGGTATAATCCCCATGAACACGCCCAACATGACGGAAAAAGTTATTTTCCGGTTGGTCTCGGAAGATTGCAGGATGTATTGGCGGAACCATTTTTTGATATTTTCTTTATTCATCCGGCGGATAAAAGAAAAAGGACGGAACCACAGGAGCGCCAGCAACACAAGGAACACATTGAGCAGGCTTATCCGCAAAAAATCGCTGACGGGTTTGAAATGGGATACCCGATCTCCTTTGGGCGCATAACGTACCCGGATGGGAATAGCGACTATGGGAATATTTTTCCATGCGGAACGCACCAGTATTTCCAATTCAAAATCATACCGCCGGGTGAAATATTTTGCTTTGGCGAACGGTTCGAGCGGATAGGCGCGGAAGCCCGACTGGGTATCGTCCAACCATTTTCCCGTTTCCACCCACACCCAAAAGTTAGAAAATTTATTGGCAAATGTATTTTTTCCGGGCATATTTTCCTGCCGTAATTTTCGCAAACCGGTAACCAGTGCGCCGTCCGCCTTTTCTATGGCGCCGGCAAAGCGCGGAATATCGGAAGGGTAATGCTGCCCGTCGCCGTCCAAAGTAATGGCATAACGGAAACCATTGTGCAAGGCATAGCGGAAACCGGTACGCAGGGCATAACCTTTGCCTTTGTTCTTCGGATAGTCCAGCACGGTAATTGCCGGGATGGTTGCCAGCACTTGCGCCGTAGCATCCGTAGAACCGTCGTTCACCACAATCACTGTGCCGGCATACTGTTTTGCGCCGGCAATTACTTGCGCCACCGTACCGGCATTATTGTAAACCGGAATAATAACACAACAACGCAGTGTGTTCAACTTATCTTTAAAATCCATCGGCAGATTAGTAGTTTTCGCAAAGATAGTTATTTTTTGATTGCGTGCAAAAGGAAGCCCCTTTTCCCCTTCGGGGGCTGGGAATTTACAGATTTACGGATTTACAGATTTACAGATTTACAGATTGGGCTGGCGCCGGCGGCTGATGTGGAGATGTGGAGATGTGAAAATGTGGAGATGTGGAGATGTGGCTGACGCTGGGGAGTTAAGAACTAAGAGTTAAGAACTAAGAGTTGGGCTGCGCCGTTTGCCGTTAACCGTTTGCCGTTAGCCGCGCAAGAAGAGTTAAGAACTAAGAGTTGGGCTGGCGCCGGCTGCAACTTTCAACTTTCAACTGCCCCGTCATTCCGACCGAAGCGGCGAGGCACGAGCCGCGTAGCGGAGGAATCTGCCCCAGTACGCAGGCAGTTTGGGCTGGACAGCGGGATATTGCAGCAGATTCATCGCCCGCAGGGCTTTCACCGCCCGAAGCGCTTTCATCGCCCGCAGCGCTTTCACCGCCCGAAGGGCATTTATCGCGCGAAGCGCTTTTATCGCGCGCAGCGCATTTATCGCGCGCAGCGCATGCCGCAGCAGATTCCTCCGCTCCGTTCGGAATGACGGGGCTTGAAGGGAATTAAAAATTAGTATATTTTTTCGTACATTTGTACCTTAATAAAAGTTACCTATGTCGGAATCCTTAAAGCACGAGTGCGGAATAGCCCTTGTGCGCCTGCGTAAGCCGCTATCGTATTATAAAGAAAAATACGGCACGTGGAATTATGGTATA
>JAITKG010000118.1 GCA_031278495.1 Prevotellaceae bacterium
TAACTCTTAACTCTTAACTCATAAAAATGAAAAGGCTTTTTACTTTATTATCCATGACCATAGCCTGTCTGGCGGCAAGCGCGCAGGTTAGCAGCGACGCCGACCGCCAGACGCTGCAAAAAATCAAAGAGGCGAACAAAGCTTACACATCCATCACCGGCGCATTCAAGCAGACGCGGCATCTCTCGATGCTGGGCGAAAACACCGTGTCCACCGGCATGCTTTACTACAACAAACCGGAACACCTGACCATGAAATATACCCTGCCTGAAGGCGACCTGCTCGAGATAAACGGCAATAAATTTACACTGGTTACCGCAGGAAAGGAAAAGAAAGTATCACCCAAAAATACCCGGATGGAAGGAATGAGAACTATTCTCTCTGCCTGCCTGCAAGGCGATATGGAACTCATGGACGCGGAAAAAATCACCTGCGCCAGGCAGGGAAAAGACGACGTGATTATAGCCGACGTCAATGAGAAACTGAATAAAAGCGGTATCAGCCGGGTCATCGTACGCTATGCCGGAACCGGCCATTCGCTTCTATCCATACAAACCATCGAACCCGACGGCAGCTACACATTATATGAACTGAATGGACAAGCCCCCTAACCCCCAAAGGGGGAACTTATGACTAAAACAATAAACAAAAATTACTATAACATTAAGCATCCTTACTCCCCTTTCGGGGGTTGGGGGGCTTTTTCAACTAAAAAAACATGAAATACGCATTAGTAACAGGAGGCAGCAGGGGTATCGGACGCGCGGTATGCCTGCAACTGGCAGGGATGGGCTATCCCGTAATTATTAACTATTCATCGAACCGCGAGGCGGCGCTGGCGACCCGACAAATGGTGGAAGAAAAAGGCGGGAAAGCCGAACTGCTGCCTTTCGACGTCGCCTCGAAAGAAGCGGTGGACAAGGCATTGAGCGGATGGGCGGATAATCATCCCGATGATTATATTGCCGTGCTGGTCAATAATGCCGGTATCCGGCAAGACGCCATGATGGTCTTCATGCAGGACGCACAATGGGAAGACGTACTGGGCGCCAGCCTGAACGGTTTTTTCTACATTACCCGCAAACTGCTGAAAGATATGCTGAGCAAGCGTTCCGGACGAATTATCAATATGGTTTCCGTATCGGGACTGAAAGGATTGCCCGGGCAAACCAATTATTCGGCTGCCAAAGCGGCGGTCATCGGCGCAACAAAAGCCCTGTCGCAGGAAATCGGCGTACGGAAAGTAACTGTGAATGCCGTTGCACCGGGCTATATCGCTACGGACATGACAAAAGATTTGGACGAAAATGCACTGAAAACACAAATTCCACTGGGGCGTTTCGGAACGCCGGAAGAAGTGGCGGCGCTGGTCGGGTTTTTAGCCTCCGAACAGGCGGCTTACATTACCGGACAAGTCATATCTATCAACGGAGGACTTTATACGTAGAGAATTATGAGTTATGAATTATGGATTGTCTGGCGCCACGTCATTGCGAGCGAAGCGAAGCAATACAGTCATAAGTCGTAACTCATAACTCAACTGGTGGGTCAGCCAACTCATAACTCATAATTCATAACTCATAACTAAAAAAAGCCGCTTTGGGAAAAAAAATCAT
This sequence comes from Prevotellaceae bacterium, assembly GCA_031278495.1. Lineage (GTDB taxonomy): Bacteria > Bacteroidota > Bacteroidia > Bacteroidales > UBA932 > JAIRKX01. The sequence continues at coordinate 1,617 of JAITKG010000118.1, forward strand.
TATTATCGGCGCCGGCATATCGGGATTGACAGCCGGTATTTATGCCCGTATCGCCGGCTTTGATACGGAAATTTATGAATCGCACCGGCAGGCGGGCGGCAACTGTACCGGCTGGACACGCGGAAATTACCACATCGACGGATGTATTGAATGGGTTACCGGCTCGCGGGAAAACAGCTCCCTGCACGATATCTGGAAAACCACCGGCGCTTTGGCGGATAACACGGAAGTGTACCTGCCCGAAGAAATCGTATCCACTATCCATGATGGCAACCTGTACCACCTGCATGCACAAATCGACCGGATGCAGGAAACTTTCATGCAGCTTTCGCCGGAAGATGCGCCGCTCATAAAAAAACTCATCAAATACATACGCCAGAAACAACACATCAAAGTCCCCGTAAAAAAACCCTTTGACCGCCCCGACCTTTGGGAACTGGCAAAACTGGGCTTCCACATGCTGAAAGCCGGCATGCCCGACCGGAAAACAAGCCGCCTCTCGGTAGGCGAATTTATAGCGCAATTCAAATCGCCGGTTATACGCCGCCTCCTGTCATGCACCGTACACCCCGCGATGCCTTCATACGCCCTGTTTTTCTCATTAGGCACACGCACTTCCGGCGACGGCGGCTGGGTGCAGGGAGGATCCATGGCATTTGCCGGTCGCATCCGGCAACGCTTCGAAGCATTGGGCGGCGTGCTGCACCTGAACAGGGAAGTCAACGAAATAATCATTAAAAACGGCGTCGCCACCGGCATTAAACTCGTGGACAGCCCGGACGAAATCCCCGCCGACTACATCCTGCCCGCCATTGACGCCCACTCCCTGCTCTACCGCTTGCTCGGCGGACGGTACAAAAGCGCCTATTTTGAAAAACGCTTTAACCATCCCGACAAATACATTATCTCGGCAGTTACCCACATTGCCTTAGGCGTCCATGCCGACCTCTCCGGCTACCCGCACCACCTCTGCATTGAACCGCCGCAACCCTTTGTCCTCAACGGAACGAACATCACCCAACTAAATGTGAAGACCTACAATCACGACCCTGCCTTCGCCACCGGCGGACGCTCGTTGATTACGGTACTCCTGCGCGACGCCCACTTCGATTACTGGAAAACCTTAAAAGAACGCGCCAGCGACGCTTACCAGCGCGAAAAAGAACGCTTGGGCGCATGGGTCGTCCGGCATCTTTCGCCGGTATTCCCCCCATTGGAAGACCGTTTGGAGATGATAGACATTGCGACGCCGCTTACTTTCCACCGCTATTGCCATACTTACAAAGGCGCTTACATGTCGTTTCTTCCGGGGGCGCGCGTCCGGCAGGAATTTAACTGCGGACGCATCAAAGGGATAAAAAACCTTTACCTTGCGGGGCAGTGGGTGGCGCCTACCGGCGGTTTACCTATGGCTGCGGCTACCGGCAAATTTGCCGTGCAGCGCATTTGCCGCAAAGAACGCATTCCCAATCCAATTTTTAATTCCTGATTACCGGCGCGCCAGCAATTGGAAATTAAAAAGGACCGTCCTTCCGGGACAGTCCTTTTGTTGCAATACATGCGAGGTCGTTCGCTTTACGCGTTACGCATCTCACTTCACGTTTTTGAAGTACCGGTTGAACAGGCCTTCAAAACCTTTTCCGTGGCGCGCTTCGTCCTTGCACATTTCATGCACGGTGTCGTGGATAGCATCCAAATTCAGTTGTTTGGCAAGCGTGGCGATGCGTTTTTTATCTTCGCAGGCGCCGGCTTCAGCTTCCATCCGTTTTTGGAGGTTGGTTTTCGTATCCCATACAATTTCGCCGAGCAACTCGGCGAATTTCGCAGCATGTTCCGCTTCCTCCCACGCATAGCGTTTGAACGCTTCGGCGATTTCGGGATAACCTTCGCGGTCAGCCTGCCGGCTCATCGCAAGGTACATGCCAACTTCGCTTGCTTCCCCGAGGAAGTGCGCCTTCAATCCGTCGAGCACCGTTGCGTCAACGCCTTTGGCAACGCCAAGTACATGTTCGTCGGCAAATTTTAACGCGCCTTCGGTAGCGACTAATTCTTTAAATTTTTCTTTCGGTTGCTTGCATTGCGGGCAACGTTCGGGAGCTTCGTCCCCTTCGTGTACATAACCGCACACGGTACAAATCCATTTTTTCTTCATGGTGTTTAAAAGATTTAAAAGTTTATAATTGATTTAACAAAGCCAAGGAACTATGGCTTTACATTTTTTGCAATAGCCTCTATAATAAAGTTGGGTATCGGTAATCATAAAGCCGTCGATTTTTTCGGTGACGACGGACGGAAGCCGTTTTATTGGCAAATCGAACATGCTCCCGCAATATTTGCAGCGGAAATGGGCATGTGGGGAAATGTCGGCGTCATAGCGTACGTTTTTTTCATCGATAGTTATTTCGTTTATCGCACCCTGTTGCGCAAGGAGTTTCAATGTATTGTAAACCGTCGTTTTCGAGAGCGTCGGCATCGACGGGTAGAGATGGTTAAAAATAGTGTCGGCAGTAGGATGAGTATAGTTTTCCATCAAGTACTCCAAAATGGCGATACGTTGCGCCGACGGCTTGATATCGTGTGCCTGTAACCTGTCAACGATGTGTGTTTTCATATTAAAATTGTATTTATTACAAAGTTGTTTTTTTTACAAAGGTAAATAAAAATTTTAATATTCCAAAATTTCAATATTTAAATATTCCAAAATTTAACGCCGGAATGTTCCCATGCAGGGGCTTTCTTTGATTTCCAATTACTCTTGGGGGGGTAATTTATTATTCATTAAAAATCGTATCCAAATTGCCGAAGTTTTTGCGGGTCTTCACGCCAATGGGGATTAACTTTTACAAATAATTTTAAATGGACGGTTTTATCAAAGAAGTTTTCCATGTCTTTGCGGGCTTGTATGCCTGTTCGTTTGAGGGCAGCGCCGCCGCGCCCGATAATAATACCTTTCTGCGAATCGCGCATTACATGGATAATCGCTTCGATGTGGCACTGCGTGCCGGTTTCCTTAAATTGCGTGATGGTAACTTCCGTAGAGTAGGGAATTTCTTTGCCGTAGTTCAACAGGATTTTTTCACGGATAATTTCCGATGCAAAAAACCGCAAATTACGGTCGGTAAATACCTCTTTGCCGTAATAGGCTGGGGCTTCGGGAAGCAGCGCCACTACTTGTTTCAGGATGTTGTCGATATTGAATTTTTCTTTTGCCGATGCGGGAAAGATGAGGGCTTGGGGCAAGGCGGTTTTCCAGTTTGCTACCATTATTTCCAATTGTTCCGGCGTGGTCAAATCGATTTTGTTAATCACCAGAATCACGGGAATCGTCAATTGTTGCAAGCGGGCAAGGTAGTCGGCGTGTTTACCGGATGACTCTACCACGTCGGTAACGTAGAGGATAATATCCGCATCGCCGATAGCGGTGTTCACGAAGCGCATCATGCTTTCTTGCAGTTTGTAGTGCGGTTGCAAAATGCCCGGCGTGTCGGAAAACACTATCTGGTAATCGTCGCCGTTCACGACGCCCATGATGCGGTGGCGGGTGGTCTGGGCTTTCGCCGTGATAATAGAGAGCTTCTCGCCGACAAGGGCATTCATCAGGGTCGATTTTCCCACATTCGGATTACCGATAATATTTACAAATCCCGAAAACACGTTGTGAATTATAAATTATGAATTATGAATGCCGGCGGCAACAATTAAAAATCAGAAATTATTCATACGCCCCCATGCGGAGGACGCTTATTTCTTTTTCGGTGAGAAACCGCCATTGCCCGCGTTTCAGGTTTTTCTTGGTGAGTCCTGCGAAATAGACGCGGTCAAGCGTTTTCACCTGATAGTTCAAGGCTTCAAACATGCGCCGTACTACGCGATTGCGCCCGGAGTGGATTTCCAAACCCACTTCCGATTTTTCGCCATCCACGTAAGCGACTTCGTCGGCTTGCATCATTCCGTCTTCCAGTTCTACGCCTTCAATGAGTTTGCGCAGGTCGGCTACTTTCACGTTGCGGTTGAGGCGCACATGGTATATTTTCTTTTTGTTGTATGACGGATGGGTTAATTGTTCGCACAATTCGCCGTCGTTAGTGAGCAGGAGTACGCCGGTGGTGTTTTTATCCAGCCGACCGACCGGGAAAATGCGTTGCGGGCATTTGTCCCCTATTAAATCTAAAACGGTTTTGCTGGCATGCGGGTCGTCGGTGGTGGTTACAAAATCTTTTGGTTTGTTCAACACGACATAGACTTTCATTTCGCCTTTGACGCGCTCGCCGTTGAAGCGGACGTCGTCGCCATGCCTTACTTTCAGTCCCAGTTCCGTTACCACCTGCCCATTGACGGAAACAAGCCCGGCAGTGATATAATTGTCGGCTTCGCGGCGCGAGCAAATGCCGGAATTGGCAATGAATTTATTCAGCCGCGTTTCTTCGCTGAGTTGTTCCACAACGGTTTTGGCGGTTTTCGTGTTTCTACTGTTTTCCGGTTTCGCAGCATACGTTCTTTTGGGTTTGTCGAAACTACGGTTATCGTTCCGCTTGAAACCCGCCTTTTTTTCAAACGCATCCTCGCGACGCGGACGGCTACGGTAGGGCTTTCCGGCGTCGCCAAAACGGGAAGGACGTTTTTCACCGTCGTTTTGACGGCGGCGCGGGCGGATATCTGTATCGTCCTCGCGGCGCGGACGGCTACGATAGGGCTTTCCGGCGTCGCCGAAACGGGCGGGGCGTTTTTCACCGTCGTTTTGACGGCGGCGCGGGCGGGTATCCGTATCGTCCTCGCGACGCGGACGGCTACGATAGGGCTTTCCGGCGTCGCCAAAACGGGAGGGGCGTTTTTCACCGTCGTTTTGACGGCGGCGCGGGCGGGTATCCGTATCGTCCTCGCGACGCGGGCGGCTACGATAGGGCTTTCCGGCGTCGCCGAAACGGGAAGGGCGTTTTTCACCGTCGTTTTGACGGCGGCGCGGGCGGGTATCCGTATCGTCCTCGCGGCGCGGACGGCGGCTGCCGGTTTCTTTTTTTGCATAACGGGAATTTCCGGCGTTGTTACTTGTCTGTGCAGGCTTCCGCCCATACGATTTTTTGGGTGTTCTATTATTCATTATTTATGGATTTACGAATGATTGCTGATTGTTTTTTTGGCGGCGGGCAAATTAAGAGAAGCATTTATCCTCCGGCAAAAGGGGGTGTTCGCCTACAACCAGGAGTTGCGGCAATTGGTAGCCTTTGAAAGCTACCTGCGCTTTTTGTTGCACTATGCGCATTACCAAAGCTTCTTCGAAGCCTCGCCCCGCCAGCGCAGCCGGCGATTGCCGTTCTTCGACGAGCCCGTGCAGGATACGGTCTAATATGTCGTAAGGCGGAATGGAATCGCTGTCTTTCTGCCCGGTATACAACTCTGCCGACGGTTCTTTGGCGAGCGTGTTTTTCGGGATAATTTCGCGGTGGCGGTTAATGTAGCGCGCTACTTCATAGACTTGCGTTTTGTATAAATCGCCAATCACCATGAGCGCGCCGATGAGGTCGCCGTAGAGCGTGCCATAGCCCATCGCCAGTTCGCTTTTGTTGGACGTATTCAGCACCAAGCTTCCGTGTTTGTTGGAAACCGCCATGAGCAAGACCGCGCGGATACGCGCCTGCAAATTTTCTTCGGTAACGTCCGGCGTTTTATGATGCCCGAATACCGGCGTCAATTCTTTGATAAATGCGTTATAAATGGATTCAACGGGCATAATATGGTAAGTTATCCCCAAATTTTCCGCCAACTGCACCGCATCGGTTACCGAATGCACGGTAGAATGTTGCGAGGGCATGATTAAGCCCGATACGTTATCGCTTCCCAGCGCTTCCACAGCCAACGCCGCTACCAGCGACGAATCAATGCCGCCGGAAAGTCCTATGACAGCCGTGCTTTTCCCGTTTTCCGAAAAAAATTTCGACACGCCGCCGGTTAATTTTTTGTGTATGGTTTCTGCTGTCATCATTACATTATAAAGCTTCCGCTGATGGATTTGTAATTATAAATTTTGTCTAATACGTCGGCAATAAGTTCGGCTACCGAGAGTACTTTTATTTTCGACGTATCCACGCCCGCGCCGCTTTTCAAGGGAATGGTATCGGTAACGATCATTTCTTCCAACGCCGATTTGGCAATACGCCCGTATGCCGGTCCCGACAGTACCGGGTGCGTGGCCACAGCGCGGACGCTCAAAGCGCCTTTCGCCATGAGCATGTCGGCGCCTTTCGCCAGCGTGCCGGCGGTATCCACCATATCGTCCAAAATGACAATATTGCGCCCTTCCACCTCGCCGATAGCGGTCATTTCGCCTACGATATTGGCTTTTTCGCGCGATTTGTGGCAAATAATCATGGGGCATTGCAGCAGGCGTGCATAAGCGTTGGCGCGTTTAGCGCCGCCCATATCCGGAGCGGCTATGGATAAGTTTTCCAATTGAAGGTTTTTAATATACGGAAGGAAAATGGAGCTGGCATACACATGGTCTACCGGCATATCGAAAAAGCCCTGTATCTGGTCGGCATGCAAATCCATTGTCATCACGCGGTCGCAGCCGGCTGCCTGCATCAGGTTGGCGACCAGCTTGGCGCCGATGGATACGCGCGGACGGTCTTTGCGGTCTTGCCGCGCCCAGCCGAAATAAGGCACCACCGCTATAACTTTGTATGCCGAAGCGCGCCGCGCCGCGTCAATCATCAACAGTAATTCAAATAAATTATCTACCGGCGGGAAGGTTGACTGGATGATGAACACCGTGCAACCGCGAACGCTTTCGTCAAATGCCGGCTGGAACTCGCCGTCGCTGAAATCCGTTACCGACGATTTCCCGAGTTCAATACCCAACGCACAGGCAATGCGTTGCGCCAGATAGCTTGAACCGCGTCCCGAAAAAATTTTTATCTGATGTGATGAGTGCATAATGGGGTATAAATTTTCCGTAAAAGTACTATTTTCCGTCGAATTGGTAAAATAAAGTTTCTATATTTCAAGATTTCAAGATTTCACAATTTAAAAATTTCATAATTTAAGGTTACCAACATTCCGCCACTGACGG
>JAITKG010000042.1 GCA_031278495.1 Prevotellaceae bacterium
AGAATTTCTAAGTTGTTTAAACGCACGTTCCCGCGCTGAACCGGAAAATATTCCGCAATTTGATTGTATTGTTCTTGTGATAATTTCATAACGCAAATATACAAAATTATGTGTTAACACACCCTAATTAGGCTGGCGCGGCAACTAATGTGAAGATGTGGAGATGTGGAGATGTGAAGATGTGGCAGCACTAACCGTTCCCCGTTTGCCGTTAGCCGTTCCCCGTGCGTCGTTAGCCGTTAGCCGCGCAAGAAGAGTTAAGAACTAAGAGTTGGGCTGCTCCGGCTGATGTGAAGATGTGGCTGGCGCGGCGGAAACTTTCAACTTTCAACTTTCAACTTTCAACTGAAAGCCGGGTGCAAAAAGAACTGCCGGTGCAGAAATGCGCCGGCGGTTTTTTTAAATCTTGAAATTTGTATACCGCATGGGCAGTTAAATCCGCCGTTGCAGGATCAATAAAAAAAATAATTTGAGCCTGTCAAGAAAAAATCGTATTTTTGTAAATCAGACATTAACAGTAAGCGGAGATGTATGAATATATCAAGGGTACAGTGGCGGAATTAACGCCGACCTATGTGGTAGTAGATAACGGCGGTATAGGTTATTTTGTAAATATTTCGCTGCAAACCTACGGGCAACTGGGAACATTGAAAGACGTGCAATTGTGGATACACCACATTGTGCGCGAAGATGCGGAACAATGGTTTGGATTCTTTGAACGCGAAGAACGGGAAGTATTCCGTTTGCTGTTGAGCGTTTCGGGCGTAGGTCCCAACACGGCGCGCATGGTTCTTTCGTCGCTCGCTTCGACGGAAGTGCGTAATGCCATTCAACACGACGACGTCCGGAAATTACAAAGCATCAAAGGCATTGGGACGAAAACCGCCCAGCGCGTCGTGGTGGATTTGAAAGATAAAATCGGGAAAACTGTTTCATCTAATACCTTGCAAGGCTCGCCTGCTTTGCCAGTGCAACTTGACGAAGCATTATCAGCATTGGTAATGCTCGGTTTTAGCAAAGCGCCTGCCGAAAAAACCTTACAACTGTTGTTGCGCGAAAATGCAGCCTGTACGACGGAAGACTTGATTAAAGCCGCATTGAAACGATTGTAATATGAAGGGTATTTACCGGTCAGTTTTATTATTTTGCGCCTGTTGTGCAGTCATGCCTGCATGGGCGCAGGCGCTTTTGCCGCCGGATACGCCGGTGGTGGAATACGACCCGGTAACCAAAAACTATCTCTACTATCATTCCTATGACACGCGGCGCACTGTGCCGTTCAAAGTATTGACGTCGGAAGAATACCGGCGGGAAACGTTTTCCAATGCCCTGCGCAACGGCTGGGCGCAGCAGCGCAGCGATGGCAGCAGCGGCCTTTTCGGCAATACCGGCGACAACCTGTTGCCTTCAAGTATCCGCTTCGGCGTGGGCAGCGATGCGTTTTCCAAAATTTTCGGCTCCAACGAAGTGGTCATCAATCCGCAGATGTCGGTTGATTTGAGTTTTGGCGGCAAATGGAATTATTCCGATAATCCGGTGATTGCCGAGCGTTACCGCACGGCGTTCAATTTCGATTTCATGGCAAAAATGCAATTCAATATCACCGGCACCATCGGCGACCGGGTGAAAATGAATTTTAATTACAACACCGAAGCCACCTTCGATTTTGAAACCAACTTGAAACTGGAATACGCCGGGCATGAAGACGATATCCTGCAAAAAATAGAAGTCGGGAATGTTGCATTCCCACTGGATGGCTCGCTAATCACCGGCAGCCAAAGTTTATTCGGCATAAAAACTGATTTGCGTTTTGGAAAATTAGATATTTCGATGGTCGTGTCAAACCAGCGGGCGCAGTCGCAAACCTTTGAACTGGTAGGCGGCGGGCAGACCAATGTGTTTGAGATAAGCGCCGACCACTACGACGCCAACCGGCATTTCTTCCTGTCGCAATATTTCCGGGATAATTATGATAAATGGTTGGGGCAGCTGCCGCTGATACTGTCCGGTATCAACATCAAGCGCGTAGAAGTGTGGGTAACCAATAAAAGCGGCCGGTTTGAAGAAACGCGCAACCTCGTGGCGTTTATCGACGCCGGCGAAAGCAATAACATCTATAATCCGATGTTCAGCGGCGCGGCTGGCAGGTTTCCCGACAACAAGTCCAATAATTTATTTACGATTATTGACCGCGACAATATCCGTAATTTGGAAAATGTAACCTCTTACCTGACGGGCGCAGGCTTGAAGAGCGGCGAAGATTTTGAAAAGGTTGAAAACGCCCGCAAACTGTCGTCTACCGACTATACGGTCAATACGCAATTGGGATACATCTCGCTGAACACCGCGTTGAACAACGATGAAGTGCTGGCGGTGGCTTACGAATATGAAGCCTATGGGCAAACTTTTATTGTGGGCGAAATTTCTACGGAAGGCGTGATTGCGCCGCAAGCATTGGCGTTAAAGCTGCTGAAAGGTACGAATTTTTCGCCGCAATTCCCCACGTGGAAGTTAATGATGAAAAATGTGTATGCCATAGACAATGCTTACAATATCAACCGCGACGACTTTGTGATGGACGTCATGTATGAAAATGCGGAAGCGGGAACAGCGTTGCCCTACATTTCGGAAAGCGCGATTGCCGAAAAACCGTTGCTGCGCATACTGAACCTCGATAACCTCAATTCGCAAAACGACGCTATTCCCGACGGGCTTTTCGACTTTGTGGAAGGCGTTACCGTACTTGCCGACAAGGGGCGTATTATCTTTCCTGTTCTGGAGCCGTTCGGCAGGTATCTGGAAGGAAAAATCAACGACCCCACGATTGCCGAGCGTTACGTGTACAAAGAACTGTATGATTCCACCCTGACCAAAGCGCAAAGTTTCGCCGAGAAAAATAAATTCCGGCTGACCGGCAGTTTCCAGTCGGAAAGCGGCAGCGAGATACGGTTGAACGCCATGAATATTCCGCAAGGTTCGGTGGTAGTTACGGCGGGCGGCGTGAAATTGGTGGAGGGCGTGGACTATGAAGTCAATTATGTGTTGGGTTCGGTGCGTATCCTCAACCGCGCGTATTTGGAATCGGGCGTGCCGCTGAAGGTGTCGCTGGAAAGTCAGGAACTGTTCAACCTGCAAACAAAAACATTGCTTGGAACCCGCTTGAAATATACGTTTAACGACCATTTCTATGTGGGCGGCACATTGCTGTACTTGAGCGAACGGCCGCTGACCCAAAAAGTCAATTTCGGCGAAGAGCCTATTTCCAATACGATTTGGGGCTTGAATACGTCGTTCAAAACCGAAGTGCCATGGCTGACCAAAGCTGTTGACGCCTTGCCGTTCATTGAAACCAAAGCTACGTCAAGTTTTTCGGTTGATGCGGAATTTGCGCATTTCCTGCCGGGGCATTCATCGGCTATCGGCTCCAGCGGCGCAGCGTTTATTGATGATTTTGAAGGCAGCAAAACATCGCTGGATTTGCATAATTATACTGCATGGACGCTGGCGAGCATACCGCAGGGGCAACCGTTGCTTTTCCCCGAAGGAGCGCTGACCACGCCGCAACTTGCGATGGGATTTAACCGCGCGTTGTTGTCGTGGTTTAGCATTTATTCCGACCTGGTGCGCAACACGTCCTACACGCCTGCCTACCTGCGGACGGAATCGTCGAAATACCAAAAAAACTGGTACGTGGCGGAAATACAGATTAACGATTTATTCCCCGACCGCGAAGAAATCATCGGTACGCCCACCAACATGTCGATATTGAACATGACCTATTACCCCGACGAGCGCGGTCCTTATAATTACGACACCGACGGACTTCGCCCCGACGGTCGTCTGCAGAACCCCGCACGGCGCTGGGGCGGCGTACAACGTTCGCTGCCGGTTACGGATTTTGAAACGGCCAACTACGATTATATTGAGTTCTGGCTGATGGATCCGTTTATTTACAAACCCCAGTCGGAAGGCGGTAAACTGTATTTTAATCTGGGGAATATTTCGGAAGATATTTTGAAAGACGGTTTAAAATCGTTTGAAAACGGCTTTGCCCAACCCGGCGACACGGCGCGCTTCATCGAATCGGTGTGGGGGCGCGTGCCGAAAGACCCGCAAATTACCCTGACCTTTGACAACAACTACGCCAATCGCATTTACCAGGACATCGGGTACGACGGATTGGACGATGATCATGAACGAAACTTTTTTTCTACTTACTTGAATAGCCTGCGGTCGAAACTTTCTGCCAGCGCTTACTCCTCCTTCGACAGCGACCCTTCGGGCGATAATTACCGGTATTATTTAGACTCCTACTTCGACGAGGTGAAAGCAACAATTTTAGACCGCTATAAATACTACAACGGCACCGAAGGCAATTCGCGACCGCCCGAACAGACAAGCGGGGAAAATACGATGAACACTCCCAATCCCGACATGGAGGATGTGAACCGCGACTATACCATGAATGAAACCGAAAGCTATTACCAGTACGAAATAGACTTAAATCCCCAAAGCCTGCGCGTGGGAAGCAACTACATTACCGACATGCGTACGCTCCCCGCCAGAACGGACTTTAAAGACGCGCAAACCGTTACTTTTTACCAGTTCAAAATCCCTATCAGCGAAGGGAAAGCTATCGGTTCCATTTCCGATTTCAAATCTATCCGTTTTGTGCGTATGTTCCTGCGCGGCTTCAAAGACACGGCTGTATTGCGTTTTGCTTCATTGGAACTGGTTCGCGGCGAATGGCGGCGTTACGACCAGTCGCTGATAGACGGGCAGGAAAGCATGGCGCAACCCGAAATGCCCAATGCCGGGTTTGATATTTCCGCCGTCAATATCGAAGAAAATTCATACCGGACGCCGGTGAACTACGTCCTGCCTCCCGGCGCCAGCCGCCAGATTGACCCCGGGCAATATCAGGTGCGCCAACTCAACGAACAGGCGTTGGAACTGCGGGTAAACAACCTCGCCGACGGCGATGCGCGCGCGGCATACAAGAACGTAACCTTTGACTTCCGCCGCTACCGCCGGCTGATTATGGACGTGCATGCCGAAGCCATGCTCACCGCGCCTTTACGCGACAATGAACTCCAAGTTTTCATCCGTATCGGCAGCGACTACCGCAACAACTACTATGAGTACGAAATCCCCTTGACGCTTACCCCGCCCGGATTTTATTCCGATAACCAACGCGAGCTGGTATGGCCTGCCGGTAATAAATTAGACATTGACATGGAACTGTTCACGAATGCCAAACTGGAACGCAACGATTACATCCGCCAGTACGGCGGTTCCATGTCTGCGGTGTACGAACAACCGCACGGGCAGAATACTGTCCGGGTGGTGGGCAACCCGAATTTGAGCGCCATACGTACGATTATGATTGGCGTCCGCAACCCGTCCAAACAAAAAGACAGCAATGACGACGGACTCGAAAAGTCGGGCATCATTTGGGTAAATGAGTTGCGCTTGACCAATTTCAACGAGTCAGGCGGACTGGCGGCGAATGCGCGGATGGCGGCGAAATTAGCCGACTTCGGCAATATCAGTTTATCGGGAAATATGCAGACGCCGAACTTCGGCAGTTTGGAATCGAAAATCAATGAACGCTCAACAGACTATGTGTACCAGTACGATTTGATAACCAACTTTGAATTCGGCTTATTCTTCCCGAAAAATTTGGGCGTCCGGTTGCCGCTGTTCTTCAGCTTTTCAGAGAATTTCACCAACCCGCAATATTACCCGTTCGACCAGGATATATTGTACAATGATGCACTGGGCAACATGTCGTCCTACGAGCGCGATTCTATACGGCGGTTGGCGCAGGATTATACGCGACGCCTGTCGTTCAACGCTACCAACGTGCGCATATTTGCCAATAACATCGACGCAAAGGTATTCAGCCTGTCTAATTTACACACGAGTTTTTCCTACAACCAGCTACTTTCCCGCAACCCGCGCACCGACCACCGGCTGGAAGAAAACTACCATTTCAATCTGGGCTATGAATACAATGTAGAGCCGTTTTATGTAGAACCGTTCAAGAAGGTTTCGTGGCTGCGTTCCCCATGGCTGCAACTGTTCCGCGATTTTCACTTTAATCCCTACCCGAATAAATTAAGGTATAATACCGACGTCCACCGCACTTACCGCGAAACGCAGTTCCGGAGCGTCGTAGCGCCGGAGGTGATTATTCCGGCGACTGTGTCGAAAGACTTTTTGTGGGACGCCAATTATTATTTTTACTGGGATTTGACGCGCTCCCTGTTGTTGGAATTCGACGCTACCAACCGCGCCCGTATTGACGAACCGGAAGGCATCGTCAATAAACGCTCAGACCCCGAAGGCTACCGCCACTGGCACGATTCAACATGGACGAATTTCTGGAACCTTGGGCGCAATATCTATTACAACCAGCGGGTGAATGCCCGGTGGAATGTGCCGCTGAATAAAATCCCGCTGCTGGCATGGCTGTCCCTCAACATGAACTACAACGCCGGTTACCAGTGGGAAGCCGCTCCGCTGTTGAGCGACGACACCTACGATCCGGGAAATACCGTGTCCAATTCCCGCACGTTAGGAGTGAACGGGAGCGTGTCGTTTGAAAATTTATACAACAAAGTGCCGTTCCTGCGCCAAATCAATGACCAGTTTTCCGGTCGCTCGGTTAAACGCCCCGAAATGGTCGATAAAGTATATGAAAGCGCTAAAAACAGGTACACCGCCAACCGCCGCCGAACCATCAAACATAATTTAAACACCAACGACGTACGCGCACAGCTCTTCGACGCCGACGGAAACGAACTGCAAGGGCAAGTAGATATCCTGGATAAAAATACGCTGGGCGTAACTTTAGACCGCAACGCTAATGCAGTAACGGTGCGGGTTACCGGTCGCGTACCCAAAAAAGAAAACCCGCTGAACATTGCCGGGAAATCAGCCGTGCGCATAGCCATGATGCTGCGGAATATTTCCGTTATTTACAGCGACAACGGCTCCAGTCGCCTGCCCGGTTTTAAACCGGATGCGCAAGTGCTGGGGTGGGGGCAAGCAAACAACTCATGGGCGCCCGGCTGGGCATTCGTACTTGGCTGGCAAGACGAAAACTTCATGGACTATGCACGCAACCGGTTGTGGCTTTCGACCGATACCACCTTGATAAACCCTTACTGGATGAACCGTGCGCAAAAATGGACTGTCCACGCAACCCTGGAGCCATGGACAGACTTGCGCATTGAAATCGACGGATGGCGCAGCACGGCGGAAGACAATACATGGTACAACGTAACCACCGGACGCAACCAACGCCAGAGCACCGGTAATTCCAGCATTTCTATCGTGAGTATTTCCACCGCCTTTGAACCGTTGAATGCGAAAAACAATTATATCTCCAAGAACTTTGACAACTTCCTTGCCGCGCGCAAAACCATTGCCCTGCGGCTGGCTGCCGGACGGAAACCATTCTCTTCGGGAACGTTCAACTATAACCCGTCCGAGCTGGATAAGGACGGTTACCCGCTCCACTACGGGCAATTGTCGCAGGAAGTATTGATTCCGGCATTCCTTGCCGCCTATACCGGGCAATCGGCGGACGCAATCGGACTGTCGGTTTCCCCGCGAATACCCATGCCCAACTGGCAGGTAAATTACACCGGGCTGGCGAAACTGAAAGTCTTGAAAGATATTGTTACCTCGTTCACCATTATGCACAAATACACTTCGGTGTATACCGTCGGTTCGTATGTGCGCAACCAGTCCTATACGCTCGACGACGACGGCTTCAGCTATGTGCGTAATACGCTCGGCGATTTCATTGCCGAGCATGACATTGCAACGGTCAGCATCCGCGAAGAATTCTCGCCCCTCCTGTATGTCGACGCCGGCTGGTACAATAACCTGTCCACCCGCGTCGAATGGATAAAAAACCGCACCCTGTCGCTGAGCCTGTCCAATAACCAGATTATGGAAATACGCACCAATGAATACCGGATCGGGGCGGGATACACGTTCCGCGAAATCCCGTTAATTTTCCGGTTTGCACAGAATAATTCCCGGAATGTAAAGACCAACCTGCGCCTCCGCGGCGATTTATCCATCCGGGAAGACATAACCATCCTCCGCAAGATTGTGATGGACGACGATGCGATACCGCAAGTATCCAGCGGCAATTATGTACTCTCTATCCGTACTTCAGCGGAATACATGGTGAGCAGCAATATCACCGCACGCCTGTTCTTCGACCGCACCGTAACCAGACCTTATGTGTCGGATATCCCCACCGCCAACACCAATGTCGGGCTTAGTATTAACATATCTTTATAATATTTATCTTAAAATTACATCTTATGAACATTCCAACCAATTTGAAGTACACCCGCGACCATGAATGGGTGCAGTTAGAAGGCGAAACAGCCACCGCCGGCATTACCGATTATGCGCAAAGCCAGTTAGGCGATATTGTATTTGTTGATGTGCATGCCGCCGGCGAAACCCTGTCGCAGGGCGAAGTGTTTGGCGCTATTGAAGCGGTGAAAACCGTAGCCGATGCTTTTATGCCGCTATCCGGCGAAATTATCGAAGTAAACGGCGCACTCGAAAGCGAACCGCAGTTAGTCAACCAAGACCCCTACGGTAAAGGATGGCTGGTAAGGATAAAAGTGACCCATCCCGAAGAATTCGCTAAGTTGCTGGACGCCGGAGCATACGAAGCATTGATTTAATTTTTTTTGTTCCCCTGTTAAACCTTTTTCAAACCGGGTAGTCTTATAAGTGAAATAGGTTTTCATAGGTTTAGATTAGGCAGGGCGGGCAGCGAAAGCTGCCCGCTTTGTTTTTGCTACGGCGAAGCGCGCT
>JAITKG010000159.1 GCA_031278495.1 Prevotellaceae bacterium
TTGCCGTTGGGTAAAAAGGAATAATAATTTTTGCAATTTAATTTTTTCTAATCTGTCGTCGAATAATTGCAACAATGCCAACAGTATTTTCCGTCTGTAAAACATAGCGCAAATTTACAATAAATTTGATTATTTTCTATTATTATCCTTCTTCCCTTTTAAAATGCTAAATTCAATTAAAACACATAAAAAATTTGCAAATAAAAAAAATATCATTACATTTGCGTCGTTAATTAAAAGTTCTTTGAAATGCTGAATTGATATATCAAAATAATATATCGCTTTAACTTTTATTCTGCGTTTTTGGGTATGTGGAAATTTTCAAATCGTCGATGAATATGAGTAAAAGCAACCATGTCAAGAGTGGACATGGGTGCTATGCTTATTCCGACGATAGGTTTTCCACAACCTCCAAAAACAATAATTATAGCTCCCATTTCCACTCTTGGATTTTTGGTATAATAAGAAAAAATCACAATAAAAGTTGAAGAAATAAAGTGCAGAACGAAATTTCTGCAATAATTAGCAGGGAATAAAAATCGCGGCAGGGAAGTGTTTTGTGTAATAAAAGTTTGTGTTTGTAAGGAACAAAATACTTCCGTAAGCCGCAAAGTTAATAACAATTAAAAACTAAAAAAATTATGAAAAAGATTTTACTTTTCTTGTGTTTATTGCTATTGGCAACGAGCTGTGCCACGCAAAAAAAACTCACTTCCCACGTGGAAAGTGTTCCTGTGTATTACAATGGTAATGATGAACCGTCTGCATCATCCGGCGTAGTTTTAAATCAGACGAACAATAAAAACAATTAAAACAAAAATGTATGAAACAATTTTTCTTCTTCTTCACCATGCTTGCAAGCATGACAGCAAGTGCCACTGTTACAGTTACGCCGCTAAATGTAGATTATTCTACCAAAGAAGTAACCTTTAAAGTGGAATGGAACAGCATGCCCTACAATAACCGTGTGTGGGTATGGGTGGACTTTTGTACGATAAACGGTACAATGCCGGCTACTTCTTTTTCTACCGCCACAATTTCCAATCCAAATATAACCGGCGGGAACGGTAGTATTGAGAATAAGACCCTACGCGGCTTTTTCATTGTGTACAGTAACGAAACTAATGCCAGCACAACCATTACTGCTATTTTAAGTAATGCGCCCGCCGGCAAATTCAACTGGTGTGCTTACGGCAGCGACTATCCGCCGAATGTTATAGCGAATACCAATGGCTCTTATACATTAGCCGGCACTCCGCCATTTGAATTGATTGCAGCCAATGGTAATAGTGCGCAAACGGTAACCGGAAAAACAATTGCTGCTTCCGATTTAACTTTAAATCCGACAACGATAACAGATGCAACAGGCTATCCCGGACTTTGGTGTCCTTATACAGGAGGCGATTTGTATATGGATGCCGACCATCGTTGCCGGCAACGCCAAAGCGGCGCAAAGAATTGGGAAACATGGATAAAAGATAACCGGGATGCACAAGTTTACCGTATAGTGCAATTTTCCGATGGTAGTTGGTGGTTTGCTAATAATTTAAATTATGCGCCAACCAGAACGACAGTCTGCAATGGAATGAGCATGTACAATTATGCTAATAAAAATACGAGTTGCCCCTCAGGTTGGCGATTATATACTTTAAATGAAGCTATCAATAGGTGGACAAATACAAATACGGCATTTTATGATGATGCTGATCCCTGGGGTGGCGGCTTACAGCATTATCATGATTATATGGATGGGCAGTGTAGGATTGGTTCTAATGCTTTCGTTGTGTCAGATTGTACTTGTCATCTCAATTTATATACTGAAGTATCAGGATATGTTACTTTCTGTAACCACCTTACGTGCAACAATCCATCATATGATTCTAATTGCTGTTCCACAACAATGGCTCACATTCTTCGTTGCCGAACGAAATAAAATGTAAAGACTCCTTTGTAAAATATACTGGAAT
Source organism: Prevotellaceae bacterium (assembly GCA_031278495.1). Lineage (GTDB taxonomy): Bacteria > Bacteroidota > Bacteroidia > Bacteroidales > UBA932 > JAIRKX01. The sequence continues at coordinate 1,968 of JAITKG010000159.1, forward strand.
TACGCAAGAAACGCTATCACTTGGTTTTTCTCCACTTTGTCGCCCTGTTTGGTTTCGATTTGCACGACCTTTCCGTCGGCGAGCGCCACCACAGGTTCCATGCCGTAGTAGGTTTGCACAAAGCACAAGGTTTGTCCTTTTTGGAAAGCCGTTCCAATCACCGGCGCAGTAGAGGTATCCGTTACATCATATTGCCAAAGGATTTGTCCTTTGGCGGGCGCCTGTACCGGCTGCGCCGCAGGATAGACTTCCCTGATTTTTGCCGCATCAAATTTCGGGACTTCCACTACCGGGCGCGTTACTACAATCGGCGCGCCGGCTTTTTCGCGTGCTTGCTCCAGCTCTTTTTCAAAACGCTCTTTCGCCACGCCCGACTTGTAATCGCGGTATTGGCGGTCATGCATTGCCAGTTCAAATAATTCTTCGTCGTCTTTCCCGGTATCCCAGTTATTTTCTTTCATCTCTTTGCGGTAGTCATCCAATGCATCGGGATAGGGGGTTTGCGGGTCGCCGGTATAAAATTCCATGTTGTTTTGTTTGGCAAGTTCCACAATTTCCGGCGACAGTTCGCCGGGAAGTTTACCCATTTTTCCAAGTATCATATTCCAACTGTCCTTGTCAATCGTTGCGAAACGCGGCTTCCCCTGCGCCATGAAGAGGATATTCATCAGCGCAATATTTTTTACGTACTGGCTGAAGGGCGTTACCAACGGCGGGCAACCCAATTTCGGCCAAACATATTCAACCTCTTGAAACAGTTGCACCACAAGGTCGTTCAGCGATACTTCCTTTTTGTTATTCTGACGCAGCGCGGCGTTGATTGCGCTGTGCATGCCGCGCAGGTCGGACATCATGGAACCCATCATGCCGCCCGGCAAGCCGCAGCCCACCAGCAACGACGACATCTGTTTATTCGACGGGTCGATAAAATATCCAAGAAAATCGTCGATAAAGGTTTGCGTCAAACGGCGCGCTTCCATGTAAGCATTCATGTTGAGGTCGGCGACAAGAAAGCCGGCGTCCTTCAACATGGCGCGAATGGTAATCACATCGGGATGCACCATGCCCCACGACAGCGGCTCCATCGCCACATCGATATAATCCACGCCGGCGCGCGCCACTTCCAGCATCGAAGCCACCGAAAAACCGGGTCCCGAATGCCCATGGTATTGAACAACCGTTTGCGGATGACGTTCCTTAATTGTTTTTACTATTTTTCCCAAAAACGCCGGGCGGCCAATGCCTGCCATATCTTTCAAACAAATCTCGTCCGCGCCGAATTCCACTAATTTATCGGCAAGATGCACATAATAATCTACCGTAAAAACCTGCCCATAGGTAATACTCATCGCCGCCTGCGCAATCATGCCCGCCGCTTTGGCATACTCAATTGACGGACGCAAATTGCGCGGGTCGTTCAGCCCGCAGAAAGAACGCGCAATATTGGTGCCTTGCGCTTTCTTTACCTTGAACATCAGCCGGCGCACGTCGGCAGGGACGGGATTCATGCGCAATGCATTGAGCGCACGCTCCAGCATATGCGTCTGGATACCGGCTTTATTGAACGGCGCCGTCCATTCGCGCACCGCCTTATTGGGATTTTCGCCAAACAACAAATTGACCTGTTCAAACGCCCCGCCATTGGTTTCGACGCGCGCAAAGCAACCCATGTCGATAATCACCGGCGCGATTTGCTTTAACTGGTCTACGCGCGGCACATACTTGCCGGACGATTGCCACATGTCGCGATAAAGTAAACTGAGTTTAATTTCTTTTGCCATAAAATTTATAATTTAAAAATTTAAAAATTCAAAGACGGATAATTTATTATATTTTGTGCTTTTGGCGGAAAACACTGTTAATTTAACAGTATTTTCATTGTTTTTTGTAAAAATCGTAACTACTGTTTTGGTTTACAAAGGTACAAAATAAATTTGCAATTCTAACAAACAATTTTAAAAATAAAATTTGCAATTAAAAAATATTGTTTTATATGCGGCGTTAATTATATTTCTTTGACATGTTGAATTTGATATATTAAAATATATCGCTTTAACTTTTATTCTGCTAGAATTACGAAATCAGGAAAATTTCTACCAAGCATGAATATAAGTAAAGGCAATCACGCCAGGATAGGAGCGCGTCATTCCGACCGGAGCGGCGAGGAACGAGCCGCACAGCGGAGGAATCTGCTCCCAAACGCAGGCAGTTTGGGATGGACAGCAGGGTATCGCAGCAGATTCCTCGACTCCGCCTCGCTCCGCTCGGAATGACGGCACGGCAGCCCCGAAGGGGGAACGGGGATTTACAGATTTACGGATTTACAGATTGAGGCTGGCGCGGCAGAGGAGTTAAGAACTAAGAATTGGGCTGGCACACCTGCAACTTTCAACATTCAACTAAAAATAATTTACGACAAAAACAATGAATAAAAATTACAATAACATGAAGCATCCTCACTCCCCCTTTGGGAGTTGGGGCTTCTTTCATTGCTCCGCGCAAAAGGCAGGGACGTTCGTTTTGTACCCCGCGCTTACGCACGGGGCTATAATAATATCACCCCTTCGGCGCTAAGCGCATACAAATTTGATACATCCCATTAAAGTGTATTAACTTCAATTGTTTTTACTGCATGCAGCGGCGCATGAAAACGGCGCGCTATGGCTGCACCTTTTTTAGTGGTCGTGTTCCGGCAGACAACTTGAATTTTGAAATCTTTAAATCTGTTGCAACGAAGAGAAGCCGGGTAATACAATTTCCCGTCCGGTAGCATTAGGTACTTGAATCTGCCGACCCTGCGACGAAGAACAGGAAACAGGTTATTTCAAATATTTTTGTTACTTTTGCAAATTATACCATTATACATTTGAGTTATGGGAAAAATAATAGCTATTGCGAACCAAAAAGGCGGGGTGGGAAAAACCACTACCGCTATCAACCTGGCAGCCGGCTTGGCCGTCCTCGAAAAGAAGGTATTGCTGATTGACGCCGACCCGCAAGCCAATGCCACTTCCGGCTTGGGTTTCGACGCCAAAACCATCGCCGGCGATACAATATACGAATGCTTGATTGGCTCGTCCGAAGCGACAAACGCCTTGCTGGATACCGAAATCAAAGGGTTGCAACTTATTCCTTCGCACATTGATTTGGTCGGCGCAGAAATAGAAATGCTGCAACTTCCCGACCGTGAAAAAGTGCTGAAAACCGTATTGAAAAAAATAGCTGCCGGTTACGATTATATCATCATCGACTGTTCGCCTTCGCTGGGCTTGATTACAGTGAATGCGCTGACCGCCGCCGATTCGGTTATTATTCCGGTGCAATGTGAATTTTTTGCGCTGGAAGGACTCGGCAAACTGTTAAATACAGTAAAAATCGTACAGGCGCGTTTGAATCCCGAATTAGCTATTGAAGGCTTTTTGCTGACCATGTACGATGCGCGCCTGCGCTTGGCAAATCAAGTGGTGGACGAAGTGCGCCGCCATTTTCCCAATATGGTATTCCAAACCATTATCCAGCGTAATGTGAAATTAAGCGAGTCGCCGTCGTTCGGGAAGCCTGTTATCCTTTATGACGCCGCTTCCATAGGCGCAAATAATTATTTGAATTTGTCCAAAGAAATTTTGAGAAAGAACGAGAACACTAATCGCCCGGAATAATTACCGGATAAATACCAAGCGAACATGGCAAAAAACCAAAGGCAGGCATTAGGAAAAGGCATAGGCGCATTATTGGGGGATACGGAACCTGTTACGCCGCGCGAACAGAGGGAGCGTCCTGTTGAAACGCCGGCTTTTAACAGCGGACCGGAAATAGCGATAGAAGCGATAGAGCCCAATCCACACCAGCCGCGCAAACACTTCGATGAAGACGCCTTGCAGGAATTATCGGAGTCGATAAAAAATCTGGGCATTATACAGCCTGTCACCGTGCGCGAAACCAAAAACGGGAAATTCCAAATCATCAGCGGCGAACGGCGCTACCGCGCCGCGCGCATGGCGGGTTTGGAAACTTTGCCGGTATTTGTCCGCGCCGACGGCGAAGAAGAAAAAAGCGCGCTGTTAGCGGCACTGGTTGAAAATATCCAACGCGAAGATTTGAACGCCCTCGAAATCGCCGTTACCTATCAACGCCTCATGGAAGAAGGCAACCTGACGCAGGAAGAACTGAGCGGGCGCGTCGGCAAAAAGCGTGCGACGGTGGCAAATTATTTGCGCCTGTTGCAACAGCCGGCGGAAGTGCAAGCCGCTATTCGCGGGAACAGTATCACGATGGGACATGCACGCGCTATCGCCGGGCTTCCGGAAAACAAAGACCAAATTAAAATAGTCCGCAAAACAGTGGACGAAGGGCTGTCGGTGCGGCAAGTAGAAGAACTGGTAAAAAAAATGGCGCAACCGAAAGAAAAAAAACAACCGGAAGAAGTAAACTTGCCCGGTGTTGATAAAGAATTAAAGGAAGCCATGAAACGTTGCTTTAACGTGCACATCGCTATCAAACATAATAATAAAGGCAATGGCAGCATCACCATTCCCTTTCAAAACGATGCGGAAATGAATGAATTTTTAGCTAAATTAAATAATTTTAACGGTTAGAGAATATACGAATGTAGCTGTTCGTAATAATCTGTGGTGAATTTCGTGAACATAAGAAAATTTTTTTTAATTGTACTTCTTTTAACCGGTTTCAGCCGGCTTTCACTGGCTCAGGCGCAGGAATCCGGCGCAAGGGAACCCGGTAAAAATTATTGGTATGGGCTTACCGGCAGGGATTCGTTAACGATTACCAAAGTATGGACGGCTTCGCTGTTGCTGCCCGGTTATTCGCAAGCCTACAACCGCGATTACTGGAAAATACCGGTGATCTGGGGCGGGATAGGCGGGCTTATTGGCGCCGGCGTCTATAGCCACAACCAATATAAAAAAACTGGGGAAGAGCATTTCCGCAAGCAAAGCACATGGTTTTATATTGGAGCGGCAGCCGTTTACTGGAGCAGTTTACTGGATGGCGTGGTATCCTATAAAACGGGAAAAGGCGTGCTGCCGGCGCGTGCTGCGCTTTATTCCACCATGCTGCCGGGACTGGGACAAATTTATAACGGCGAATACTGGAAACTCCCGATTATCTACGGCGGGCTGGCTTTCACCGGTTATTTAATCGATTTCAATAATAAGCAATATCACCGCTTCCGCAGGGCGTATGACATCTTGAGGGATGACGACCCGAATACGGTGGATGAATTTAACGGACGCTTCACGGACGCCAACCTTAAATATTACCGCGACAGTTACCGCCGCAGCCGCGACTATGCGATCCTTTTTACCGTGTTGGTGTATGTATTGAACATTATTGATGCGAATGTATTTGCGCACCTGAAAGATTTTGACGTAAACGATAACCTTTCATTGCGTATACATCCGGCACTATTAAATTATGACGCTTACGCATCCGACGGGAAACCGGCTATGGGCATGCAATTACAAATTACGTTTTAAAATTTTACAGATATGAAAAAAATAATTTTCGTTTTTCTTTTCTCCTTTTCGCTTACGGCAGGCTATGCGCAGTCGCATATCGTAAAAGCGGCGGGCGATACCATTGTTCACATGGAAAACGTGGAAGCGGACAACGACGAAGAAATTTTAGATTTTAATATCAACAAAAACCTGGACAGCTTGCTTTCGATCTGGTACCTGCAACGTGCGTTGCGGGACTCGTCGGAAATACTTGTGGATATTGAAGAAGACCGGCATCAGTCCGATTTGCCGGATTCCGTATATATCGAGCGGCTCAAACGCATGCCGACAATTATTGATTTGCCGTATAACGACGTGGTGCGCCGTTGCATTATTGCCTATACGCAAAAAGACCCTGAAAAATCGGAAATGATTTTGGGGCTGGCGCATTATTACCTCCCCATAATCGAAGAAATTCTGGACATGTACGAAATGCCGCTGGAACTGCGGGCTATGGCGATCATTGAATCGGCGTTGAACCCGCGCGCTGTTTCGCGCGCCAAAGCAAAAGGGATGTGGCAATTCATGTATCCGACGGCGTTGCGGTATAACCTCAAAATAAATTCGTTTGTTGATGAACGTTTAGACCCGGTGGCTGCAACGCATGCAGCCGCAAAGTACCTGAAAGATTTGTACAATATTTTCGGCGACTGGTCGCTGGCTATTGCCGCTTACAATTGCGGCGACGGCAATGTACGCAAGGCTATCCGGCGTTCCGGAGGCAAAAACGATTACTGGGACATCTATCCTTACCTGCCGCGCGAAACACGCGGCTATGTGCCGTTATTTGTGGGCGCCGGTTATTTGCTGGAATATTACAAAGAGCATAACCTCCAGCCAAAACAGGTGAGTATGCCCGCGCAAGTAGATACATTTATAATAAATAAAATGTTGCATTTTGAACAGGTATCGGAAGTTACCGGCATCCCGGTAGATGAACTGCGCGACTTTAACCCGCAATACCTGCACGACATTATACCGGGAACTTCCGCGCCTTATGTGTTGCGCATCCCGTTTGAATACACGGGTTTATTTGCCGAAAAAGAAAAAGAAATTTATGCATATAAAGACAGCGTATATTTTAACCCGAATATTATTAAACAAATTGCGCAACGGGGAACGGCTACAACCGTTGGCGGGCGCACTATCCACCGCGTAAGAAAAGGGGAAACGCTTAGTTCTATCGCCTTAAAATACGGCGTAAAAATTTCCGATTTGCAATATTGGAACGATATCGGCAAAAGCACGCGCATCAATGCCGGGCAAAAATTGGTAGTGAATGCAAAAGCAAAAAAAGCAACCGCCGCCGTAGCTTCCGCTAAACCTGCACGCACCATTACCGATGGTGAAGCGTTGGTGCATACGGTAAAGAAAGGCGAAACCCTGTGGAGCATCTCGCAATTATATGACGATATAACTTTCTACGATATTATGCAAATAAACGGGCTTACGAAGAATGCAAAAATTTATCCGGGCAACAAAATCGTGATAAAAAAACTGTAGCTGCCGCCCGCTTCCGGCGCAAAGCACGCAGCAGATTCCTCGACTACGCTCCGCTCCGCTCGGAATGACGTGCTAATAACCGTTCGCCGTTCGCCGCTAACTGGAACATTTTTTGGGATATTAAAAACATTTACTATCTTTGTGCCCAACAAAGCAATTTTCAATTTTCAACTTACAACTTTCAACTAAAAAAAGCTTTCAACTATGCCTGTGCAAAACTTCTTGATAAAATCCTGTGAAAACCCTTGCATCGTAAGGAAATTTAATGTAGCATTGTGCTGCGCTGACGCAATCAGCACAGCACAGCACAGCACAGCACAGCACAGCACAGCACAGCACAGCACAGCACAGCACAGCACAGCACAGCACAGCACAGCACAGC
>JAITKG010000092.1 GCA_031278495.1 Prevotellaceae bacterium
CACCGACGCTACCGGTTGTCCGGGCGTATGGTGCGGCAGAAACGGCGAAACGGCGGGCGTATTAAACTGTTGCGCTAACGGAACGACGAATTGCAGCGGCACGTGTAAAACGACCGGGACTTATACAACAAATGACGGTGAATGTACAGGAAATTGCAGTACCGCATACGTGCAATTAAAAAACCAATGCGATGTGGTTATAAATGAAAGGTACGACACGCTGGAAAATCCATCGTGTAAAGATGGATGCATAAAAGCCGATTGTGAACAATGCAAAACCACCTGCTGGAACACGTCGGATACAATGATTGCATATTTGTATGAAAAAGATGGAAGCAAGACCCGCTGCCTCTGTACAACCAAAACATGCGATAGCCCATATTACTGTACCTCACAATATATAGCACGTGATGGTATCGTATTTGATTTTATGAGCTACACTTGCGGAAATGAGGGAGTTTGCCCAGATTGTGGATGCACTTTATGCAATTGACACTTGCATTATCAAAGTACCTAAAAATATGTTAGAACGATTGACCTTACAATGAGGTTATAGGTGATATATGCCTGCATTATCGAGGGTTTCACCGCGCAACCATGAAACAATAAAAATGTTCTTGAAATTTGTATCTACCGTGCGCTGGCTGTTTTTTACACAAGAATTGTTTTCTTATCTGTATATTTTTTTGTATATTTGTTCCTTCGAAAAGTAAACAACTATGCCAACCAATGTAGACGCGCCTCCCCGAGAGTCCATCCTCCAAAACCTGTCGGAAAAAACGCAGGTCAAACGCAAAGCGTACGACGCGACGCTGGAAGTATTTACCCAACTGAAAGAATTGTTGCATGAATTGTGCAACGATACGAACGAAACGCTGGAAGAAAAACCGGAAGTGCCAGTCCGCCTTGAATACCGCGATCGCGGGAAGTTTGAGGCAGAGATAAAAGTTGCCGGCGATATTTTGATTTTCAGCATGCACTCCAATATTTTTTTCTTCGACCGCAGCCATCATGTCCGCCAAATACCGTATGTACAAAATACGCCGGAGGCGGCATACTGCGGGATGATTAACATCTACAATTTCCTTGCTGATTCGTTCAAATACAACCGTACCGACGATTTGGGCTATCTAATCGGGCGAATTTTTATCAATAAGGATAAACGGTTTTTTGTGGAAGGGAAACGCCAATCCCAGTATTCTTACCGCACGTTTGGCGAAACAACCATAGACAAAGACACTATCACGGCGATTATCGAAACCGCCATTTTGTATTCCATTGAATTTGATTTGTTGGTTCCGCCATACCATATCAGCAAAGAGGCGACCGTCGGGCAAATGAATACGAAAATCGAAAATGCCCGCCTGCAAACGGGCAAACGCTTGGGCTTCGCCTTCAATTTCGACGACGCTCATGGAGTGGATAATGGAAAGGGAAGTAGATAATGCCTGACATCATAACTATGCGCTATTCTTCCGGCGACAGCCAAATCTGTAAATCCGTAAATCTGTAAATCTTGTTACGACATTTCCATGAATATTGCGCCGCACATGGGTTGCTTGGTAATAACGGCAAGTGGTTGCTGGCTGTGAGCGGCGGCGTGGATTCCATGACGCTTGCGCATTTGTGCTATCATAGCGGTTGGAAAATTGGTATTGCCCATTGCAATTTTTCGTTGCGCGGCAACGATAGCGACGGTGATGAACAATTCGTGAAACAATGGGCGCAGGAGCGCGCCATCCCTTTTTTCAGCATCCGGTTTGACACTAAACATTATGCGGCGGCGCACGGCGTTTCTACGCAAATGGCTGCCCGTACTTTGCGTTACGAATGGTTTGAGGAGGTACGCGCAGCGCAGCATTTTTCAGGCATTGTTACGGCGCATCATGCCGATGACAACGCCGAAACTGTCCTCCTCAACCTCACGCGCAGCACCGGATTAAAGGGTCTGTGCGGCATGCAGCCTGTTAGCGGGTATATTGCCCGCCCGTTGCTGTTTGCTACCCGTAAGGAAATCGCAGCGTATGCCGCCGCCAACCATATTACCTACCGCGAAGACGCAAGCAACGCCGCGACCGGCTATGCCCGTAACCGCATCCGGCATAACGTGCTTCCGGAATTACAAAAAATAAACCCGTCGCTCACGGAAAGCCTGCAACAAACGGCGAGCCACCTGTCCATAGCCTGTCGTGTAATCGAAGGGGAACGGGCAAAGGTAATAGAAAAGTGCTGTCTTTTTTCCAACGACGAAATGCGCATTTCCATTGCTGCACTTAAAGCTGTGCCGCAGGGCGGTTTTTGGTTATTTGAAATTTTGCAGCAATATCATTTTTCGGGAACGGTGGCGCAGGAAGTGGCAAATGCGTTGGACGCCCAAACAGGCAAGCGTTTTTACAGCCCTACGCATGTATTGATTAAGGACAGGGATGCGCTTATTGTTACCTTGCTGCCGGAGGCGAAGCAGCGCGAAGAATTTTTTATCACAAAAGACTGCAAAGCGTTTTCTGCGCCTGTAGCCATGCGGTTTGAATGGCGGCAGAACGATACAAATTTTGTGCCGTCGCGGGAAAAACATGTAGCCAACCTTGCGGCAGGGAAACTAAAATTCCCGCTTACCCTGCGCCTGTGGCGCGACGGCGATACTTTCAGACCCTTTGGTATGAAAGGCATGAAGAAGGTTAGCGATTTTTTGATTGACGAAAAAACGCCGCTACATGAAAAAGCGCGACAATACGTTTTGCTTTCGGGCAACGATATTGCATGGGTCGTGGGACGCCGGATAGACGAGCGGTACAAAATAACAAACGACACAAAAGAAATCTTAATCATCACTGGGGAACGTTGTACAGCGTCGCCTTGAGGCATTCCCCGTGCGGCTGCGCTTTGTTGTTTTGCAGATTTTTTGTAGATTTGCATTTGAAAATTGATAGCAATGCTGAAACATCACCAATCCCCCCGTTTCGCAATGATTGGAAACGGAAGCTGGGCAACGGCTTTAACCAAATTGTTGCTTAACCACGAAGATTTATTATATTGGTTTGTACGCGATGACAGTATGATTGCGCACATCCAGAAATACCGTCACAATCCACAGTTCCTCCGTTCGGCGACGTTAGACCCGGCGCGGCTGGAAATGTCGCCGGATATAAATAAAGTAATAGCGCCTGCCGACGTGGTTGTTATTTGTATTCCGTCCGCCTTCTTGGTTGGCGAACTGCGCAAGCTGACCGTATCGCTGAAAAATAAATTTATCGTAACGGCTGTGAAAGGCATTATTCCCGAAGGCAATTTGACGGTTGCCGAATATTTCAACCGGCAGCATGACGTGCCGTTTGACAATATCGGCGTTCTTTCCGGTCCCAGCCATGCCGAAGAGGTGGCAATAGAACGGCTGACGTACCTTACTTTTTCATGCAAAAAAAAAGAAAATGCCGAAAGACTGGCTTCGCATTTTTCCTGTAGTTATGTGAAAACCCGCATCAGTAATGACATCTACGGAATGGAATATGCGGCTATTTTGAAAAATATTTATGCCGTCGCCACAGGCATTGCCCATTCATTGGGCTATGGCGATAATTTTTTGGCGGTGTTGGTAACAAACGCTTTCCGCGAGATGAAGAGTTTCCTTAATAATTCTTACCACAGCAGTACGCGCGACACCACCCACTCTCCATATTTGGGCGATTTGCTGGTAACGTGTTATTCGCAGTTCAGCCGCAACCGCACGTTTGGCGCAATGATTGGCAAAGGCTATTCGGTTACTTCGGCGCAGGCGGAAATGAATATGATAGCCGAAGGATATTATGCAAGCAAATGTATTTACGAAATCAATAAAAAATATGCCATTAAAATGCCTATTGCCGATGCGGTGTACCGCGTGCTGTACGAAAACGCCTCGCCCGCCACAGAAATTCAACAGCTGACGGATGCTTTAATTTAAACCCCCTAATCGCCTAATCCCTTAATTTCAAAAAATGCTTACATTAAATTACGAAACAGCAATGTCTTTCATCTCCGCAGCGGAGTTGGAAGCACAACAGGAAAAAGCCTTGAAAGCTTTGGATACATTGGATTCCAAGAGCGGCAAAGGAAATGATTTCTTAGGTTGGATTCATTTGCCGGACGCTATTACGCCAATGGAAATTTTAGCGCTGCAAACAGCCGCAAAAAAATTAACAGACGGCGTGGAAATAGTAGTGGTTATCGGCATCGGCGGTTCATACTTGGGCGCCAAGTCGGTGATAGAAGCCCTGTCGCACAGTTTCGCCGCGCTGCTGCCCAACCGCCGCCACCCGTTGGTACTGTTCGCCGGGCAGAATATCGGCGAAGATTACCTGTGCGAATTATTGGAAGTTTTAAACGCCAAATCTTCCGCCTGCATCGTAATCTCAAAGTCGGGAACTACTACGGAACCCGCCATAGCCTTCCGTATTATCAAAAAACACATGGAAGAAAAATACGGCAAAGCAGCGGCGAAGAACCGCATCGCCGCCATCACCGACCAGTCGCACGGAGCCTTGCGCACGCTGGCTGCACAGGAAGGATACAGCACATTTGCTATTCCCGGCGACGTCGGCGGACGCTTCTCTGTCCTTACGCCTGTGGGCTTGCTGCCTGTAGCGGTGGCGGGTTTCGACATTGCGGCATTAGTCGGCGGCGCGGCGGATATGGCGAAAATAACGGCGGAAAAAAGCCTCAACAACCCGGCAGTTAATTATGCCGCTATCCGGAATGCCTTATACAATAAGGGAAAGAAGATAGAGATATTGGTCAATTACCATCCGAAAATGCACTACTTCACCGAATGGTGGAAACAGTTATACGGCGAAAGCGAAGGCAAGGAACACAAAGGCATTTTCCCTGCGGGCGTGGACTTCACCAGCGATTTACACTCGATGGGGCAATACTTGCAAGAGGGCGAACGCGGTTTATTCGAAACCGTATTGAGCATCGGGAATGAAAATAGCCACTTGGAAATCCCTTTCGACGAACAGGATTTAGACCAGTTGAATTTCATTGCCGGCAAACGCATCAGCGAATGCAATAAAATGGCGGAACTCGGGACGCTATTGGCGCACGTTGACGGCGGCGTACCGGTAATTCGCATCGGCATTCCGCAATTAGACGCGTATGCTATCGGCGGATTGCTGTACTTCTTTGAAAAGGCTTGCGGCGTCAGCGGCTACATGTTAGGCGTAAATCCTTTTGACCAGCCGGGCGTGGAAGCCTACAAGAAAAACATGTTCGCTTTGCTTGGAAAACCCGGTTATGAAGAAGTCCTGAGTCGTCAATGTGGCCAGTCAATGTGACTAATTGTTTAATGTGCTGTGGCGGCAGCCCAATTCATCATTCATAATTTAAAAAACGCATGTCAAAAAAAGTAACCATCATAGGTAGCGGGAATGTAGCCACGCAACTGGCAACGGCGCTTTATGCAAAGGGATGCGTTATCGTGGAAATAGGCAGCCGTACGTTAGCCCATGCACGGAAACTGGCGCAAGCGGTGAACGCCCATGCTACCGGCAATCTGCGGGAACTGCTGCCTGCCGACAGTTATATTATTGCCGTTACCGACGCCGCTATCCCCGAAGTTGCGGAAAAGCTCAACGCCGGCAGTGCATTGGTAGTACACACTTCCGGCTCAACGAACATCTCTGCATTGAATAAATTCGCCCGTTATGGCGTGCTGTATCCCCTGCAAACATTCACCCGGCAGCGTCCGGTTGATTGGCATGTCGTGCCGGTATTTATCATGGCGAATACCGGCGAGACATTGCAGGAATTACAAAATATGGCGGCACTGTTATCCGGCACGGTTATTCCCATGCCTCCGGGCGATTTGGTACATTTGCACACGGCAGGCGTGTTTGCCAATAATTTCGTAAACGGTTTATTGGGCATAGCCAAAGATTTGGCAGGCGAACAATTTCATTTGCTTTACCCGCTGGTACGCGAAACCCTTGAAAAAGCCTTTGCCGCCGCGCATCCGCGCGATGTGCAAACCGGTCCCGCCGTACGGAACGACGTTGGAACGATGGCTAAACAACGGGCTATTCTTCCGCCGGCGCAGCAGCAACTGTATGCACAAATATCTTCTTTAATCGCTCAAAACAAATCCACCCATTAAACGATTGCTTAACCAAACTTTCAATTTTCAACTTTCAACTTTTTACATGGCATCCTACAAAACAAAACTGCACCAAATAAAAGCTTTTGCCTTCGACGTTGATGGCGTGCTCACCGACGGCTCCGTACAGGTAACCGAAAGCGGCGACTTCCTGCGCACTTACAATGCCAAAGACGGCTTAGCCGTGCGCACGGCGATTGAACGCGGTTTCCGTGTGGCGATTATTACCGGCGGCAATTCCGACACGATAAAAAAACGCTTCCAAATCTTCGGCGTTACCGATTTTTATATGCTTTCGCGCATCAAATTGCCCGACCTGCAACATTTCTGCGAAAAATATGACCTCCAACCCCACGAAGTACTGTTCATGGGCGACGACCTGCCTGATATCCCGCCCATGCAATACTGCGGACTGCCCTGCTGCCCCGCCGACGCCGCGCCCGAAGTAAAAGCCGTAGCCGGATATATCTCGCTTTTCAACGGCGGCAAAGGCTGCGTGCGCGACGTCATCGAACAAACCTTGAAGGTACAGGGGAAATGGATGATTGAGAATGCGCCCGCATCCACGTAGTAACAGCGGTTGCCTGAACGCAGCAGCCTTCATTGATTGCTGGTTGGCTGGCGCAGCAACCAATTAGCACATTAGCGCGTTAAGCAATGAGCGCATTATCCCGTTAAAAAATTTTGTATCTTTGGGCAAACGAATAATAGCCGGCTATGTATGATTTGAAAATATGGGAAGCCGATTTATTCCTTGAACCTTTCCGGAAAATCATTGAAAGGCGGCAGGAACAGGCGGCGTTGAAAGAACGGGAATTTTGCGGTACGCATGCTACATTAAGCGACGCCGCTAACGGGCATTTATTTTATGGACTGCACCGCATGCGCAAGGGGTGGGTTTTCCGCGAATGGGCGCCCAATGCGATTGCCGTTTACCTGCTGGGCGATTTCAACGGCTGGAAAAAGAAATCAACCTTCGCCCTGCATTCCATCGGCGGCGGGAACTGGGAAATTTCATTGCCGGCAAAAGCCTTAAAACATTTAGACCTGTATAAATTATTGGTGGAATGGCGCGGCGGGCGGGGCGAGCGTTTGCCGTCGTATGTTACGCGCGCCGTACAGGACGAGCATACAAAAATATTTTCGGCGCAGGTATGGCAGCCCTCCAAAGCTTACAAATGGAAATATGCTTCGCCGCCGCGCGTGCAACATCCGTTGATATACGAGGCGCATATCGGCATGAGCAGCGAGGAAGGACGTGTGGCAACGTTCAATGAATTTCGTGAAACGGTACTGCCCCGCGTGGTGCGGTTGGGTTATAATACGCTCCAGCTAATGGCTATTCAGGAGCATCCATACTATGGTTCGTTTGGTTATCAGGTATCGAATTTCTTTGCCGTGAGTTCGCGCTTCGGCACGCCCGATGAGTTGAAACGCTTGATTGACGAGGCGCACCGGCATAATATAGCAGTGATTTTAGACATCGTACATTCCCATGCCGTAAAGAATGAACTGGAAGGCTTAAGTTGTTTCGACGGCACGGAATACCAGTATTTCCACAGCGGCGCAAAAGGCGAACACCCGGTCTGGAATTCGCGTTGCTTCAACTATGGCAGCAATAACGTTATTCATTTCCTGTTGTCGAACTGCAAGTACTGGTTGTCGGAATTTCATTTCGACGGATTCCGTTTCGACGGCGTAACCAGCATGATTTATTATGACCACGGTATCGGGCGGAATTTTACGGACTATACGTTTTATTACGACGGTAATCAGGATGAAGATGCGCTCGCCTATTTGTCGCTGGCAAATAAATTAACGCATGAATGGCGTCCCGGAGCTATTACCATTGCCGAAGATGTGAGCGGCATGCCCGGACTTGCCGCGCCTCTTGCCGCCGGAGGCATGGGCTTCGATTTCCGCATGAGCATGGGCGTCGCCGATTTCTGGATAAAAACCATTACCGGGCAAAAAGACGAGCAGTGGCATGTGGGCGATATGTTCTATGAACTTACCAACAAACGCCGCGACGAGCATACCATCAGCTATGCCGAAAGCCACGATCAGGCAATGGTAGGCGACAAAACAATTATTTTCCGCCTGCTTGATAAGGAAATGTATTTTGCGATGGACATATTCCGCCGGAACCTGCTTATTGACCGCGGCATTGCCTTGCATAAGATGATACGCCTGCTTTCGTTGTCCACAGCGGGCGATGGCTACCTCAACTTCATGGGCAATGAATTTGGGCATCCCGAATGGATAGATTTCCCGCGCGAGGGAAATAACTGGAGCTACCAATATGCCCGCCGCCAGTGGCATTTGGCGGACGACGCCAACTTGCGCTACCGTTTCCTCCATGCGTTCGACGCGGCGATGATTCGCCTGTGCGCGGCTTCCGCTATTTTTGAATACCGCCCCTTTGCCCTTGTGCAGCATATTGCCGATCAGGTGCTGGTATTTAAGCGCGGCGAATGGCTATTCGCCTTTAATTTTAACCCGTTGAAATCATTCGATAATTACCGCTTTGAAGCCGAAGCGGGAAAATACCTCACGCTGCTTGACAGCGACGCCGCCTGTTTCGACGGCTTCTCACGCGTAGACGACAGCGTGCCGCATTTCACTTTCGTGGACAACGGGAAAAACTTCTTACAACTCTACATCCCCAGCCGCACGGCGATGGTATTAAGAAAAGAGTAAATATCAAAAAAAATATATTTGTAAAACGCAAGAAAGCGCGTTGCTTTGTTGTACCAGCTATAAATTCCATTGCGCGGCGAACGGATAACGGTTAACGGTGAACGGTTAACGGTTAACGGTTAGTGCTGGCGCGTCAGCCACATTTTCACATCTTTACATCTTCACATCAGCCGGTGCAGTTGAAAGTTGAAAGTTGAAAGTTGAAAGTTGCTGCCGCGCCAGCCCAACTCTTAGTTCTTAACTCCCCTGCGTCGCCAGCCACATCTTCACATCAGCCGGCGTCAGCCCAATTAGTCACATTAGCACATTAGTCACATTAGCACATTAGCACGTCATTCCGAGCGGAGCGAAGCGGAGTCGAGGAATCTGCTGCGTTATGCGCTTGGCGCGCCGTGCGCTCCCTGCTCTTTACGCTTTACGCAGGTTTTTAAGGCAGCCCCTTATTATATGCCGGCGGGTTTTTCCAAAACATTGCCGTATTATGAATTTATTCATACCTTTGCAGCCTTGCAGAACGCTTGCACGGGCGCAGTTGCATTTTTAATTTAAGCAAAAATTTTCTAATGAGATACTACAGCACCAATAAGCAGGTTCCGCTGTCGACGTTGCGGGATGCGGTTCTTAAAGGACTGGCAGATGATGGCGGACTGTATATGCCGGAGCATATTCCGCAGTTCGGCAACAGTTTTTTTTCCACATTGCGTAAGAAAACATTGCAGGAAATGTCGCTCGAAGTGGCTGCCGCCTTCTTTGGCGGCGACGTCGCCGCCGCGCCGCTGCGCGGCATCGTATATGACGCGCTAAATTTCAGCATTCCGTTGACAAAAGTAACCGGACGCCTTTACAGCTTGGAGCTGTTTCATGGTCCCACAATGGCGTTTAAGGATGTAGGCGCACGCTTTTTGGCGCGCCTGATGCAATACCTCGCCCGCAACGAACAGTCTGGAATAAATGTGCTGGTGGCTACTTCCGGCGACACGGGCAGCGCGGTGGCTAACGGCTTTCTGGGCATGGCGGGCGTCGCCGTAACGGTGCTATACCCCAAAGGGCTGGTGAGCAAAATACAGGAATCGCAGTTTACCACGCTGGGGCAGAACGTGCGCGCACTTGAAGTGGAAGGCACATTCGACGACTGCCAGCGTCTGGTAAAGCAGGCTTTTCTGGATAAGGAACTCAATGCACGGCGCAAACTCACGTCGGCAAACTCTATTAACCTCGCGCGTTTTATCCCGCAGGCGTTCTACTATTTTTGGGGCTGGGCGCAGATGCCACCGGGCAGCGAGGTGGTGGTTTGCGTCCCAAGCGGCAACTTCGGCAACCTGTCGGCGGGTTTGCTGGCGCAGCGAATGGGTTTACCCATTAAACATTTTGTGGCTGCCAATAATGCGAATGACATTTTTTTGAAGTACCTGCAAACGGCGGAGTTTTCGCCGCGTTCCAGCATAGCCACCATTGCCAGCGCTATGGACGTGGGCAACCCCAGCAACTTTGCCCGCATCATGGATTTGTACGGCAATGATTATGCAAAAGCCGCCGCAGCCATTTCGGGCTACAGCTACAGCGATGCGCAAATCCGCACAATAGTGAAGCGCGTCTTCGGCGGCACGCAATACCTTCTCGACCCGCACGGGGCTTGCGCTTACGAAGCCCTGCGCGAGTATTTGGAAAACGATAAAAACGCACAGGGGTTTTTCCTGGAAACGGCGCATCCCGCCAAGTTCAAGGAAACGATGGATGAAATACTGGACGACGGTATTGCTGTTCCCGGAAAGCTGCAAGCCTTCATGCGCGGCGCAAAACAATCCATCGGCATCAGCAACCGCTACGAAGATTTCAAAGCATTCCTGCTGCAATAAAAAGCTGCCGGCTTTCTAATTCTTAATTTCTAATTCTTAATTCTCATGGCACCGGGTCGTAGCCGCAGCCGCCCCATGGGTGGCAGCGCAGGATGCGCCGCAGGGCTAACCATGCGCCTTTGAGTATGCCATGTTTTTTCAACGCTTCAATGGCATATTGCGAACAGGTAGGCGTAAAGCGGCAAGTGGGCGGTTTCAGCGGCGAAATACACCACTGGTATAATTTAACCGCAAGTATCAACGGGAACGCCAGTCCCTTTAACAGCCGCTTCCGCCAACGCTTCGACGATGTTCCGGATATGTGTTTCAATGCCGGCATACAGTAAAATTTCCGGTGATACATAGTGAAAAAAAACAAGTACCGCTTTATTTTTCCCGGAAAGCGTTTCATAGAGTCCTGCTTTATTTTTCCGGAAAGCCTCGCGGATTCTTCGTTTCAAGAGATTGCGCGTAACGGCTTTTTTGAAATTCCGTTTGGGGACATTCACCGCCATTTGGCAGCAAGGCGCACCCGCCGCCGCCGGAATGAAGGAAAAGGAAACCTTAAAGGGAAAACGAAAAAACACCGTTCCGTTGTTCATCAGTGCGGTTATTTGCTTTCGCGAGCACAAGTGTTCGGATTTCGGCAAAGAGGCGGGTTTCATCCTTAGCTTAGGAATATGTCCAACGCTTTGGCGATAGAGGGCGCTTCCGGCGTAGGCGCTTCAACGGCTACTTTGAAATTATTTTCTTTTAACGCCTTTGCCGCCGCCGCACCGAACGACGCCATCAATGTTTTTCCCTGTTTGAAATTCGGGAAATTTTCGAGTAGCGATTTCACTTCGTGCGGGCTGTAGAATACCATCATATCATAACGTTTCAGTTCGATATTTTTGATTTCGGTATTTATTATTGTGCGGTAAAAAACCGCTTTGGTATTTTTCAACCGCGCTTTGTCAAAGGCTTTCGGGATTTCGGGCTTGTAATTATCGGCTAACGCCAGGAGGAAAATTTCGTGCCGGTGTTTGATGTTGATGACTTCAATGAGGGAATGGATGGTGCCGTTGCCGAAAAATATTTTACGTTTGCGGTACACAATATATTTTTGCAAATAGTTGGCAATGGATTCGGTCATGCAAAAATATTTCATCGTCAGCGGAACGGCAAACCGCAATTCTTCACAAAGCGTGAAAAACATATCAACCGCCGTGCGGGCAGTAAACACTACAGCGGAATGTTTTTGGATGTCGATACGTTGTGCGCGGAATTCTTTTGTAGAAAGGCTTTCGATGCGCGTGAAGGGAACGAAGTCAATAATCAATTTGTGTTTTTCTATCAACTCTGCATAGGGGGTTGTTCCTATCGGTTCCGGCTGCGCAATCAGGATATTCGTTACATTCATGCTACAAAAAAATTAAATCTAATCCAACAATATAAAAGAATATAGCAATAAAAACGGGGCTATTTCGAAAGTACAAAGGTACAAAATCAAAAAGAAAATAGAAATACGTGCGGCTAAAAAAATCCGGATTACACGAAAAATATACAGCGCCATAAGAAAGAATAACACGCTGCAACCGGCTATTATCAAGCTATGGAGAAATGTCCCTGCGCCGGTTGTTACCATGAGCAATACGACCGGAAACAATAAAAACCCGCAAGCAATACAATGCAGGCGGTTAAAGAAAATGATCAATTGCATGACCGGCTCGCCTTTGCTCACAAATTCCACGATGCGCAACAGGAAAGCTTTCACTACAAATAATACCGCCAAAACGCCAATGATAATCCAAAAATACATCCACTGCGAACCGGCGGTTATCGTTATCCACCCGTTGCGAAGCACTGCCAGCCATATAAAAAAACCAATGGAAATAAATGAAAACACCAGCAGCACGCGGCTTGTAATGACAACGGATAAAGAGTTTTCATGGAATTGCTTTTCGGCGGCGTGGAAATTAAACAAGCCGCTCATTAAGGTAGAAAAAAAATTGCGTACATAACGGAACAACAGCAGGAATAAAAAAATGACGCCTAATGATAAAAACCCTTCAAACAAGCCGGAAGGAACATTTCTTAACACCGGCTCCACAGGATTTTTTGCCGGCGCCGACAACACCGAATAATCGCCGAAAACCGCTTCCGGCAACGTCGGAAGGTTTTTTGCCGCCAGCGAATCGGTAGTAAATGTTGCGGGGGATATTATCATGCTGCTGTTCATTTCAACGGTATGCGGTTTACGGCTTGCCTGCGGGCAGTTAATTTCCTCTCTTTGCCTTGTATCCTGCGGCATTCAGCCATGTTACCAGGCGGTCGCGGAAATCGCCCTGCAATAATATTTCGCCGTCTTTCGCCGTGCCGCCCGCACCGCACTGGGTTTTCAACGTTTTGGCAAGCGTTTGCAAATCGCCGTCGTTGCCCATGAAACCGCTTACTAATGTTACCTGTTTCCCCGCCCGGCGCCGGCGGTCAATGGTTACTA
>JAITKG010000104.1 GCA_031278495.1 Prevotellaceae bacterium
ACCTAATTTACTGTTTTCCGCAAACCACCACAGGTTAGTATTCGTTGGCGGTAACCGCACAATACGGTAGGTTTGTCCTCCGGACTCCTTTATGTACGCTTGGTAGTAAGTACTGCTACTGGCAGTAATTTCCTTACATTCGTGTGTTGCGTCAACCAATAAATCGCTGCCGGTGTACGGACAGTAGCTAACAAAGATATTATAGCTGACCGTTTGCAACACACACGCATCACTTTTGGCTGTTACTGTTAGCGTATAGGTTCCGGGTGCAGTGAGGTTTTGAATTTCCGTCGCGGTTGCATCTATGGTGTGATTTGCAGTCGTCTCAGTCCTTTCATACTGCCCGCCGATATTCCATGTATAGCTTGTCGCTGTTACCGTTCCATTGTATATAGCATGTAATATCAAATTTGATGCTTTATTAAAATAGATATCGCCTACCGTTTTAGCATCTGCGTAGGCTGTCAAAGTGCCTGAGTACGGCTGGCAGTTTACGCTCAGTCCCGGCAGCGATCTTATGTCCTGGCAATACCCGTTCTGTGCAATCGTAACCGATGCGCCAAAGCCGGTGGTGGGCGTGGCGGGCGCGAGGATTGTCCATTGCCGCCCCGTTCCGCTCGTGCCGGTGGTCGCCAGCCATGCGTAGGTAGCGTTTGCGCCGTTATTCGGGTCGGTAATAACCGGCGCGGTAAATATAACTTCCGCGCCCGTATAAATCGTGCTGCCGCCGCCCGAAGTATACGTTATTTTCGGCACGGCTTCGGAATATATGAACGGGAAACACCGGATATTTGCATTTATCTTAGTTTCTTTGTCCGCGTACCCGTCGGCTTTTGCCGTCAGTTTTATATTCAGGATATCGCCGATGACGTCAGATGACGTATTCAGGAGCGTAGCCGTGTAATCATACGGCGAACCGGTATACGTAGATACAGCGCCGCCGCCGCCGTTGTTCTTCACTTCCCATTCGTACGTTACGCCTGCCGGCGGGTTGGTCATATTCGCCTCAAAGCGCACGGTGGATCCCGGCAGGAAGCAGAGCGTATTGTCAATGGTGCGCATCGTGCCGGTCGGTACAATAGTCAATGTCCCCTGCATGTTCGTTTTTTGAATGGATACCGTCCTGTTGGCAGATTTTCCGGCATAGCCGTCCGCCTGTACCGTAACGGCTACCGTGCCGTCGCCTGCTGCTGTCCCGATAGTTGTTGACCATGTATTCTCGGTGGAAGACGCAGTAACCGCCGCGCCGGCAGGCGGCGTCCATGTCCATGCGTACGTAACGCCGGCAGGCAGTCCGGTCAAACCGTTCACCCGGAAATCCACTTTCGATCCGGGACGGAACGAGCCGTCCTGATTGGCGGCAGGAGCGCTGGTTACAATGACCACTTCCGGCGTTCCCGCAAGGGTGGCGGGCGTTACGCTGACCGGCAGGCTGGTTTCTTTGTTTACATAACCGTCTTTTTTGGCAGTTACTTTAATGGTATAAGGCGTTTCAGCGGATACATCCGGTATAGTCGTCACCCAAACGGTAGCGGTCGTAGCGCCGGATGGCGGCGTAATGGAGGGAGCGCCGGTAACCGCCCATTCATACGTTATCCCGTCCGCCGGTTGGGTAATCCCGTTTTGGATGGCGAAGGTAACGGTTGATTTCGGGCGGATGGTGGTACCGTTTGTCCCGGAGGTTACGCCGTCGCCTGTGGCGGTTATGGATATATTGCCTGCCATCACGGCGGGCGTTATGGCAAATACCTTATTCTCGCTTCTCCAGTCAGCATAGCCGCCGGCTTTTGCCGTTACCCACACGGTGTAGTTGCCGCCGGTAGCCGTTGAGGGAACGGGAAAATCCAAATTATTACTGCGGTTGGGATATGTTGTCGGCGAAGTTTCGTTGTTATATTGTACCGTCCAGTCGTACGTAACGCCGGTAGCGGGAGCTGTAACGCCGTTCACTTTAAACGTCACGTTCGACGCCGGGCGCAGGGTATTGTCGTCAATCACGCCCTCGCCGCTTGCCTTTACGGTTAAATCGCCCGTCATGGCGGAGGTAGCGACAGTAAATACCTTCACGCCGGTCAAATCGGCATAGCCGGCGGCGCGCGCCGTTACCGATACGGTATAGCTGCCGGTAACCGTACTTGAAGGTATTTGGAAGTCTAACGCAACGCCGATGTCGGGGTACGTTTGCGCGGCGTCGCTGTTATATTGCACCGTCCAGTCGTATTTCACGCCGGTAGCGGGGCTCGTTACGCCGTTCACTTTGAATGTCACATTTGCCGCCGGGCGCAGCGTGTTGCCGGATACGCCTGCGCCGTCCGCCTGCACGGTTAAATCGCCCGCCATTTCCGGCGCTTTTACTATAATGGCTTTGCTTACGGGATAGGGTTCGTAACCGTAGGATTTCACCGTTACTTTTACGACGTGGTGTCCGGTGGCGCCGGCAGTTATTTTCCACGTATTGTCATTGGTTTTTGTTTCGGTTGAGGAAGGCGTTGCGCCGTAGAGTCCCCATTCCCATTCGTACGTAAGGTTATTGGTGGGTTTGGTAATGCCTGCCGCTTCAAAACTTATTTCCATACCCGGTCGGATGGTGTCCGGCACGGAACTGAGCAGCCCGTTTACTTTGATGTCCAGCGTACCGCTCATGCCCGCCGCTTTTACCACTACTAATTTTTCCGTTACTTTGTCCTTGTAACCGGCGGCTTTTGCCGTTACCACAAGGGTATAATTGCCGCTTTGCGCATTGTCAGGCATTTTCACGCCCCATGTACTGCCGGTGGCGGTAGACGGCGAAGTAAGGGCTGCGCCTTTCCACGCCCATTCATAGGTAACGCTGGCAGGGACGGTTATTCCTTTTGCTTCGAACAGTACATCCGCGCCCGGTCGCACCGTAATTTTATCCGTTGCGTCGGTCACTTCTTCATCGTCGCCGGTGGCGTATATTTGCAAATTACCGGACATGATAGTATTGTCAATGATAAATTCTGCGGTTTGTATTGCCGGATTATACCCGGTCGCTTCTACCTTCACGCTGGCTGTATATTTATCGGTAGTCGCGCTGGGGGCGGTAATTTTCCAACTGTTCACGGGCGAAGTTGTAATCACCGTTGCCGTCGGCGCGGAGGCGTTGGTTACCCTCCAGTCCCACGTGTAGCTTAATCCGGTAAGGGGAGCGGTTATTCCTTTCGCCGTAAAGGTTACTTCCGACGCGGGACGAAGCGTGTTTTTCCCTTCGCTGTTTGTGCCGATGCCGTCGCCGCTGAATTGGAGTTCCAGCGCGCCCGTCATCATGTCTTTTTTCACCGTGCCGGTAATGGTACATTGTTGCGACGAATAACCGACTGCCGAAGCAATTACTGTTACGGTGTAAGTATCCGCATGCGTCGCCGAAGCGGGAACAAGGAACGACCATGTGTCGTGGGCAACCGCCGGGGGCGGCGGCGTAACGCCCAGCCCGGTAACAGACCATCCGTAGGTGATATTCGCTACGGGAGGATAGGCAATACCTTTTGCAACAAACTGTACTGGCGAACCCGGGCGAAGCGTCCGCCCTTCGGTTACCGCATCGCCGCTGGCTTCTATGGATAAATTGCCTGCCATCCCTACCGTGCCTACAGAAATAACCGTATCTTTACTTACTTCGCAATAGTTGATAGACGTTGTGGCGGCTTTTGCCTTTGCCGTCAAGGTATAATTGTTTACCGCATTCGGCAAGGTGGCGCTCCACGTGTTGTTCGTAGTGGGCGTCGCCGGGATATTCGGCGAAGTCGTCCATTCGTAAAGGAGGTTGGCGGGCGTAGTGATGCCGGATGCGCTGGCGGTAATCGGCGTGCCTTGCCGGAATGCGCCGGTAGTTTCATCCCGCGTGCCGTTTAGCGTTAATTTCAGTTGCCCTTCCATCGGGATGCAATCCACAATTTTCAGCGTATGGGCTTGCGTCGTCGGGCAATAACCGGCGGCTTGCGCCGTTACGGTTACTTCCCTTTCCCCATATACATTGGAAGGCGTCCAAACGCTTACGACAGAGTTGTCGGACGTTAAATAAGTAATATTTTCAAAGCCCGGTAAACTCCATACGTACTGCACGCCGGTAGACGGCGTTTGAATACCGCCGGCAGTCAATTTCACCGTACTGCCTTTTGCAATAATATAACCGGTCGGCTCTGCTGCAAATTCCAATGCGCCCGACATGGGCGTACAGGCGTTTGAAACCGCCTTGCTCGTATCGGACGGGCAATACCGCCCTTTTGTATCTACCGCTTCCAGATAAACCGTGTAAGTATTCGGCGTAGCTCCTATTTTCGTATGAAATTCTTTTCCTGTAAATGTGCCGGGCGTAAAACCGCCGGAAGTAGTCCACCGGTATTCCAAATCCGATTCTTCTGGCACAGCAATGCCTGCGGCGGTGAATACAACATCTTCGTTCATATACGCACCCGACGGTCCTTCAATGCGCAACGAGCCTATCATCGGGGTGCAATGGGCTAATTCGAGTTTAACGTCATTTTTTATCACTATATCGCGGTAACCGGCTGCCCGCACGGTCAGGAATATGGGATAAATGCCGGGAGTGGCAGGCGATACGGCGAGAAAAACTTCTCCCGTATAAGTTGACGGGGTAAAATCGGGCGCACTCCAATCAAAGGTCAAATTCTTATCCGGGTCAACAATACCATTACTTACCTGGAAAGAAATTTCCCTCCCCGCAACGGCAGGGTCGGGAATGCTGAAATCAACTTGCCCCTGCATGATTTTAGGATATTTTGAATCCCGTTCTTCCTCACAGGATAACACCAAAAGAATACCTATAACAAAGATATTCCTCCAAAAAGTATAACTCTTCATACGATAAAGAAATAAGAACTTGATTTATACATTGTGCAAAGGTACTATTGTTTTTTCAAACACACAAATAATTTTTTTTGAAAAAATAATTTTTTCCCCGAGTGGTAAAATTTTAGTAAGTTTGTAAATATAGAAACCTGCTTATTACATGAAATTAACAGCCGCTTTTTATACCCGCCCCGATGTAGTACAAATCAGTAAAGAACTGTTAGGAAAAACGCTTTGTACCCGTTTCAACGGGCAGTTGGCAAAAGCCGTTATCACCGAAACGGAAGCCTATGCCGGCATTACCGATAAAGCGTCGCATGCTTATGGCGGTCGCCGTACCAAACGTACCGAAGTGATGTTTTGGAAAGGCGGGCATGCCTATATTTATTTATGTTACGGCATGTATTCGCTTTTTAACGTGGTTACGAACGTGGCAGGCATTCCGCATGCCGTCTTAATTCGCGGCGCTACGGCATGTAGCGGCATTGAAATAATGTTGCAACGCACCGGCAAGGAAAAAATTACCGCCAATTTATTAACTGGACCGGGAAAATTAACAAAAGCTATGGGATTGCACTACTCCCAAACCGGCACGCCGCTTACCGGCGCAACGATTTGGATAGAAGACAGCGGTATCGTTATCCCGCCGGAAGCGATTACCATTACGCCCCGCATCGGCGTGGATTACGCCGCCGAAGACGCCCTGCTGCCCTACCGGTTTAAGGTGGAAGATTTAAAAATTTAAAGGGAAAAAATAGAACCTTATAGTATTTTCTTTTTTGCGACCGTAGTTACAAAATCTTTCAGGTAAAGCGGTTCAAAGTAGGCGGCGTCCACAAATTTTTTTTGCGCGAAAGCGTCAAGGGCAGGCAGGAGCATACCCGCTGCGGTAGCCGTTACGCCGGCAAACAAGGCATTCGGGTGTTGCAATAACTTTTGGCATTTGCCGGCGCCGTCGCCGATAAATAATACCGGTTGCCGCGCCAGCGTTCCGGCGAAACTTTTTTCATCAATAATTTCTGCGGTGATGCCGGACAGTTGGTTGCCCTGCGCGTCGAAAAGCGCGGTATAAACTTCCATGCGCCGCGCGTCAATCATCGGCGCAATAAGGCAGCCGGGCGAAGGCAACTCGTGGCTGTCAATAGCCGCATGCACTAACGACAACAGTGAATTTACTGCAATCAGCGGTTTTTGTGCGCCGAAACAAATGCCTTTCGCCGTCGAAACGCCTACGCGCAAGCCGGTATAAGAACCCGGACCTTCGCTAACCACTACAGCGTCTATGTCGGCTATCGTGCAGTTTTGCTCGTGCAAAATTTCATTGATAAACGGCGCGACCAGTTGCGCATGTGCGCGTCCTTCCTTATTTTCGCGCAATGCCGCTATTTGCGCGTCGCGCGCCAACGCTATTGAACAAACGGCTGTCCCTGTTTCTATCAGTAGGAAGTACACTTTTGAGTTATGAGTTTTGAGTTATGAGTGCTGGTCGGAAAAGGAAAGGATTATCCGCCAATCCGTCAGCCGTCAATTTATTTTCACTTTTGTACCGTTGCGCAGGCGGCGGGAAATCATGTTGTATGGACCGGTTACTACGCGCAAACTGTCGGGCAAGCCTTCCGTAATTTCGATATGGGTATTGTCCTGAATGCCGGTTTTTATTTCCATTGCTTGCACGACGTCGCCGGATTGTATGACGAATACGCGTTCTACGTAATCGGCAGCCGTAGCAGCCGCAGCAGTTGTAGCGATGGCGCTTGAATCGCTTGTGGCTGTAGAGTCGTCGGGATTCAGGTCAGCGCGCGTGGTTACGCATTGAATAGGTATAACCAATGCGCCGTAGTGCGTTTCGGTTTGTACGTAAACGGCTGCCGACATGCCCGGACGGAACGGATAGGCAACGGTTTTCAAGTCCCTGTACGATTCGGGAAGAATGAAAATTTTCACTTCAAAATTTGTTACCTGATCGGTGGACGACGTGGTGGCGGCGGTTTTCGACGAATTGGCAATTTGCGTTACCACGCCTTTGAATTTACGCGCCGGATAGGCGTCCACTTCAATTTGCGCAGTGTCGTTCAATTTTACGCGGATAACGTCATTTTCGTTGACGTCTACCAATACTTCCATTTCGTTCAGGTTCGCGATGCGCAACATTTCGGTGCCCGCCATTTGCGACGTGCCTACTACCCGTTCGCCGCGTTCTACGCTCAATTTCGACACAATGCCGTCCATCGGCGCATAAATTGTAGTTTTTACCAAATTTTCTTCGGCTTCTTTCAGGGCGGCTTCCGCGCTTTTCACGTTGTAGAGCGCCGCTTCTACCTGCCGCTTGTCGATGTCGTATTTCGCCTGCGCCTGTTCATAGTCGGCTTGCGAAACCACTTGCTGGTCGAACAATTTTTTGCTGCGCTGGTACGACAGTTCTGTTTGCACCAACTGCGCCCGTGCCTGCGCCAGCGAGGCTTTCACGGAATTTAATTGTGCTGCGGCGCGGTCGCGTCCCGAGAGGTAGAAGTCCTGCTTAATCTTCAACAGCAGGTCGCCTTTTTGCACCCGGTCGCCTTCCTTCACGTTCAGTTCAACGATTTCGCCCGATACATCGGGGCTGATTTTTACTTCTACTACCGGTTGGATTTTCCCGTTGGCGGGAATCAGTTCGGTGATGGTTTTGCGCGCAGGCAATTCGGCGGTTACCGCCAATGCTTCCTGTTTGCCGTTGCCGCCCGCTACAATCAAAATAATTATCAACGCCAGCGCGCCTGCTACAATCCAAAAAGTTCTTTTTTTCTTTTTCATAAGCTACCTGTTTTTTTACGAATGGTACAAGTTGATGTTATAAAGTAATGGGTATTCCCCTGTAAAAATCAATAATTTTTGTTTGAAAAATATACTGGTATTTTGCCTGCAAGCGGTCGGATTCCGCTTTGAACAGGTTGTTTTTGGCAATCGTGTAATCTGTGGCATTCACTAACCCGACGTCAAATTTTTCCTGCGTATAGCGGAATGATTCCTGCATTGCCGATACGGTTTGTTCGTTTGCCTTGTAACGGCTGTAAGCGGCGGAAGCATCCGCCACCGCCTGCTGGATTTCTTTGTACAGTTGCTGGTGCTTGCGGTCTAATTCCAGTTCGGCGATACGCAAGTTGAGCTTGGCGTTTTTAACGCCGGTAACGATATTCCAGTTTTGGAACAGCGGGATATTCAATCCGAAATTCAATGACGGGCTACGGTTGTTGCGCAGTTGCTGCCAAAAATTCACACTATCCTTGTCGGGGTTGGTGTAATACGAACCATAGGACACAGAAAGGGAAACCGTCGGCCAGTAGCGGCCTTTGGCGGTAGCAAGGGCATGCCGGGCGCTTTCCAGCCGGAACTCCGACGTGCGTATCTGCGGCAGGCGCACAGCCGATTCGTAGAGGCTTTTAATCACTTCCTGCCGTTGCACCATATCCACATCAATGACCGGCGCCACAATTTCAAAGTCGCTCCCGAAATGCAGGTTGATGAGTTGCTGCAACGACAGGTAAGCCAAATCCACATTATTGCGCGCCGTGATGAACTGCACTTCTTCGCTGGCTAATTGCGCTTCCATTTCCAGCAGCGTGCTATAAGGCTGGCTGCCGGCGGCTACTAATTTCCGCGTTAATTCATGTTGCCGGGTTACGCTCTCGCGGCTTTTCTCTGCCGTTACCAGTACTTCTTTTGCCAACAGCACTTGCAGGAAAGCGCGTGTAATTTCGAGGGCAATGGTATTGCGCATTTGTTCTGTTTCAAGCACGGCTGCCTGGTGGTCGGCGCGGTAGCGTTTCATGGTATTCACTTTTTGCAAGCCTTCAAACAAGTTCACCGAAGCGTTGATGCTCGGACCAAACGATTGCGTCAACTGGTTCTCGATAATCTGCAAGTTTTGCAAATCCACCGACCGCCCCCAACTCATGTTATACGATGCGCGGGCGTTCAGGCTTGGCAGGAAATCAAGTTTGGACTGTTGCCACAGGTTGGCGCTTTGTTCCGCCGTGAGGGTTTGCTGTTTAATCTGGGGATTATTTTCCAGCCCGTAGTTAACACATTGTTCCAACGTCCATGCAACCTGTGCCGGCAGGCATGCCGGTACAAGGAAAATATTCGCTAACGCTACCAAGAAACAAACGCCTTTCATAGTGGATATTTTTGAAAATTCTCACAAATGTACGCAAAGATTAGTGAAAATGGAAAAAAATCATTTAAAAAGCAGGGGCAACGCATTTAATTTTGCGTCTTGCCATGCCAATGTGCTAATGTGACTAATGTGCTAATGTGACTAATTGGGCTGGCGCGGCAACAACTTTCAACTGCGCGTCATTCCGACCGGAGCGGCGAGGCACGAGCCGCGTAGCGGAGGAATCTGCTCCCAAACGCAGGCAGTTTGGGTTGGACAGTGGGGCGATGCAGCAAATTTATCGCGCGCAGCGCATTTATCGCCCGGAGGGCTTTTATCGCGCGTAGCGCATTTATCGCCCGAAGGGCTTTTATCGCGCGCAGCGCATTTATCGCCCGGAGGGCTTTTATCGCGCGCAGCGCATTTATCGCCCGAAGGGCTTTTATCGCGCGCAGCGCATAACGCAGCAGATTCCTCGACTCCGCTTCGCTCCGCTCGGAATGACGCACCGAATGTTCGGTCAGGCAGCTGAACAGGGCGCGTGGTGGCTGCATTTCCTCTTGGTGGTAGTGTTCCGGTAGCATGCGTTAATAAGTAGCGGTACGGCGAAACATTACATCTTTGAATTTTTACATCCGAAAATCTGTAAATTTTCTTTATCTTTGCAGCCTTGATTTTTATACAAACACACTATGGAACTGGCTGCGAAATATAATCCCGCCGAAGTGGAAAGCAAATGGTATGCGTGGTGGATGGAGCAAGGGTTGTTCCATTCCGAACCCGACGAGCGCGAACCTTATACTGTTGTGATTCCGCCGCCGAATGTAACCGGCGTGCTGCACATGGGGCACATGCTCAACAATACTATTCAGGACGTGCTGGTGCGCCGTGCGCGGATGCAGGGCAAAAATGCCTGCTGGGTGCCGGGTACCGATCATGCGTCCATTGCTACCGAAGCCAAAGTAGTAGCAAAATTAGCTGCCGAAGGCGTCCGGAAACAGGATTTGACGCGCGAACAGTTTTTGGAACATGCTTGGGAATGGACGCGCAAACATGGCGGTATCATCCTCGAACAGTTGAAAAAACTCGGCGCATCGTGCGACTGGGAACGCGCCAATTTCACGATGAATGAAGCGTATTCGCGCAGCGTAATCCGCGTGTTTGTTGATTTGTTCCGGAAAGGGAAAATTTACCGCAGCGTGCGCATGGTCAACTGGGACCCGCAAGCCCTTACCGCCGTAAGCGACGAAGAGGTGGTTTACAAAGAGCAGCAAGGGAAACTGTACTATGTGCGGTATAAAATAAAAGACCCATCAACAAGCCCCCTAACCCCCAAAGGGGGAATAAATGCAGAAACCAATATATCTGCACTCCACAGCTCCCCCTTCGGGGGCGGGGGGGGCTTTTCGGAGGGGGGCTTTTCCACTCGTCCAAGATACCAGACAGCACGGAATTCGTCGTATAATTTATTAAAGGAATTAGCCAATAAATCCAAGTCATCGCCAACGGATGCGGAAAATATTCTATGGGAACATTTGAAAGGAAAACAATTGGAAAATTATAAATTCAGAAGGCAGCATATCATAGACGAATTTATAGTGGATTTTGTTTGCCTGTCTCATAAATTAGTCATTGAAGTGGACGGCGGTTATCATAATCATCCTGAAGTTGCCGAAGCAGATAAACTAAGGACAGAAATATTGGAAGGGTTAGGCTATAGCGTCATTCGTTTTACAAATGAAGAAATTTTCAAAGGATTGGAAAAAGTACTCACGAAGATACTATCTGCACTCCACAGCTCCCCCTTCGGGGGCGGGGGGGGCTTTTCGGAGGAGGGCTTGTCGGGGGACGGCTCTTACGCCGTTATTGCCACCACGCGCCCCGAAACAATTATGGGCGATACGGCTGTCGCCATTCATCCCGATAATCCGAAAACCGCTTACCTCAAAGGAAAGACGGTCATTGTGCCGCTCGTTGACCGCGAAGTGCCGGTGATTGAAGATGAATATGTGGACATGGAATTTGGCACAGGCTGCCTGAAAGTAACGCCGGCGCACGATATTAACGACTACCTGCTCGGCGAAAAACACCGGTTGGAAGTGATTGATATTTTCAACGACAATGGCACGTTAAACGAAAAAGCGCAGGTTTATGTGGGGCAAGACCGTTTTGCCGCCCGCCAGCAGATAGAAAAGGATTTGGCGGCAGCCGGGCTGTTAGAGAAAGTAGAAACTTATGTCAACAAGGTGGGTTATTCGGAACGTACCGACGTGCCGATTGAACCGAAACTGTCCATGCAATGGTTCGTGAAAATGGCGGAACTGGCGGCGCCGGCGCTCGAAGCGGTGGAGAATGACGACGTGCAACTGTATCCGCCAAAATTCAAAAACACCTATCGCCACTGGATGGAAAACATCAAAGACTGGTGTATCTCGCGGCAACTGTGGTGGGGACACCGCATCCCGGCATGGTATCTGCCCGACGGCAGTTTTGTAGTCGCCGAAAATGAAGGACAGGCGTTGCAACTGGCGCGCGAGCAAACGAAAAACAAATCGCTTACTGCCGCCAGCTTGCGGCAGGATAATGATTGCCTTGATACATGGTTTTCGTCGTGGCTGTGGCCGGTTTCCGTATTCGACCCCAACGTGCCGGGCAGCGGCGAAGAGGTTGACCCGAACCGCGATTTGCAGTATTATTATCCCACGTCGGATTTGGTTACTGCGCCGGAAATACTGTTCTTCTGGGTGGCGCGGATGATTATCGCCGGTTACGAATGGGCGGGCGGTTACCCGTTCAAAAACGTTTATTTGACGGGCATCGTGCGCGACCATCTCGGACGGAAAATGTCGAAACAGCTCGGCAACTCGCCCGACCCGGTAGAACTGATGAACAAGTATGGCGCCGACGGCGTGCGCATGGGCATGTTACTTACATCCCCCGCCGGCAACGATTTGCCGTTCGACGAAGCCCTGTGCGAACAGGGACGCAATTTCTGCAACAAAATCTGGAATGCTTTCCGTTTAGTCAGTGGATGGCAGCCCGGCGAAAACGCCGCGCCGCCGCCGGCTGCCGCACAGGCGGTGGAATGGTTTCGCCATGCGTTCCGGAAAACGTTGATAGAAATCAACGATGATTTTGAAAAATACCGCCTCTCGGAAGCATTGATGAAAATCTACAAACTGTTTTGGGACGATTTTTGCGCGTGGTACCTCGAAATCATCAAACCGCAGGGAGGCGCGGCAATAGACAAAACCACGCTCGACGCAACGCTGCTGTTCTTCGACCGCCTGTTACGGGTATTGCATCCGTTCATGCCGTTTATCACTGAAGAAATCTGGCAGCGGCTTGCCGAACGCCAGCCCAACGAAAGCCTGATGGTACAGTTGCAGCCCTGCGCCAATGATTTTGACGCCGCCCGCCTGTCCCGTTTCGAGCAATTGCAAAATGCAGTTACCGCCCTTCGCACCCTGCGCCAAAGTAAAAACATTTCACCGAAAGAGCCTTTGGAACTGTACGTGAAAGGAGCGTTTGATGAAAACCTGTTCCCGGTGTTGCAAAAGATAGCGAACCTTCACGCTATCCACAGCGGCGGGCAACCGGAAACGCAGAACGGTCATTCGTTTCTCGTAGACGCCACCGAATTTTTCGTGCCGCTCGGCGCATTGCTGAACGTGGAAGAAGAGCGGAAAAAACTCACGGAAGATTTGGCATACCAACAAAAATTTGTAGCGTCTATCCAACAAAAGTTGCGTAACGAAAAGTTTGTACAGCATGCGCCGGAGCAGGTTGTCGCACTGGAGCGCAAAAAACTGTCTGATGGCGAAGCGCGCATCAAGGCTATCGAAGAACAGTTGGCGGCATTGGGCAAGCAGTAAAATTTGCACCGGAAGAAAGTT
>JAITKG010000151.1 GCA_031278495.1 Prevotellaceae bacterium
ACCTGATTGCGCAAAGCCTCCGGGAAGCGTTGTACCACTTGGGAAGTATCACCGGCGAGGTTACTTCCGGCGAAATACTGGAAACCATATTCAGCCGCTTCTGCATCGGGAAATAACCCCCGAATCAGAAGTTAAGAACTAAGAGTTGGGCTGGCGCGGGCTAATGTGAAGATGTGAAAATGTGAAAATATGAAGATGTGGCTGGCGCGGCAGCCACTTTCAACTTTCAACTTTCAACTAAAGTAGTCACTTTATCCCGTAAATTTTTTTATCGGATTTTTTGCTTATTTTTGCAAAAAAAAGTCAATAATGTTGAGGGCGAAAAAACATTACCTGTTTATTATTATCCTGTTCTGCTGCGTGGATTTTCCGGCGCAGGCACAATATAATAAGCAATATTTTATCTATCGCGGGCGGCAGTTTTTAGTAGATAATAAATTTGCGCAGGCCATCAACAATTTCAATACCTTGATTACCGCAGATACGATGCTTTATGAAGCGTATTTTTACCGCGGTATCGCCAAATACAACCTGAACGATTTCGTAGGCGCGCAAGCCGATTTTACCAAAGCGCTTTCAATAAACCCGGTGTTCACTACCAGCTACCACTACCGCGCGGTAACGTATGGGCGACTGGGAAAATACGACGAGGCGCTTGCCGACCTCGAGGAGGCGGTGGAACTGCGTCCCGGCTATTCGGGGCTGTATTTCACGCGCGGCAATACTTATTTCCTCACGCAGCAGTTTGAAAAAGCAATTGCCGATTTCAACCTTTTCCTGCGCTACGAGCCGAAAGTAAGCGATGCGTACCTGAATCGTGGAACGGCGTACCTCTTCCTGCAAGATACGACCCGGGCGCTGGAGGACTACAATACGGCGGTATTGCTAAGCAGGTTTGACCCCGAAGTGTATGTGCGCCGTGCGCGCATCTTTGCCCTGAAAGACGAAAACGGCAAGGCGATCGCCGACCTGAACGAGGCTATCCGGTTGGATTCTACGAATGCTTTTGCCTACTTCAACCGCGCGTTGGTGCGCTATAATGAAAAAGACGTGAACGGCGCATTGTCCGACTTCGGCAAGGTGTTGGAGCAAGACCCCGATAATGCACTGACGTATTATAACCGTGCGCTCATCCGTTCGCAAATCGGCGATTACGGCAATGCGTTGCTCGATTACGAAAAAGTGATAGCTATCAATCCGGACAACGTGCTGGTGTATTACAACCGCGCCGCCGTATATATAGAACTGGAGCGTTACCGCGCTGCGCTGGACGACTACACGCGGGCTATTGAACTGTATCCCGATTTTGCCAACGCTTACAGCAACCGCGCATACGTGAAGTCGCAACTGGGCTTGCTGGCGGGAGCGAAGCGCGACCATGATATAGCGCAGCAAAAAATTAACGAGTATAAATCGAAAATGAACGACAGCACCTTCTCTGCCTATGCCGACACAAGTAAGCAATTCAACAACCTGTTGGCGCTGGATGCGGAGTTTGCACGCAAAGATTTTAGCGACGACATGTTGCAATACCGCAAGGTGGACGTACGTTTGAAACCGTTGTTCAAACTGGCTATCGCGCCGCCGCCGGATATACCGTTTGAGCGGCAGTATTTTCATCCGGCGCTGGAACAGTTTAAGCGCAATAACCCGTTACAGCTATTGAGCGAAATTCCCGGACGCGGCGCAGTTGATTTGATGAAAGAAGATTCAATAGCTACCGCTTTCCTCGAAAAAAATAAAACGGCGGAAGCCTACTTTAACAGGGGCATCACGCAATTCCAGTTGCGTTATTTCAACAGCGCATTGAACTATTTCAACAAGGCGATTGAATTAGACCCGGACAATGCGTTCTATTATTTGAACCGAAGCGCGCTGCAAAGCGAGATGATTGATTTCATTGCTTCCGTAGAAAATAATGTGCAGGTGCTGGCGTTGGATAACGTTTCGACCATGCGGGCACGGGTGCAGCAGGATGTGAAGATGTACGACTACCACGAGGCTATCGGCGACCTGAACAAAGCCGCCATGTTAATGCCCGATCTCGCCTATATCTACTATAATCTCGGCAACCTGCGCTGCCTGTCCGATGCGATTCCCGAAGCGATTGGCAACTACACGCAGGCAATTCAACTGTACCCGTTCATGGGCGAAGCCTACTACAACCGGGGGTTGGTACATATCTACCTGCGCGAAGTGGAAAAAGGTTGCATGGATATCAGCAAAGCCGGCGAACTGGGCGTGGAAGAAGCTTACAGCGTAATTAAAAAATATTGCAGCAAGAATTAAGAAAATAACAGGGGACAATAGATAATAAATAACAGTATAAAAAAAGAAAGAAAATGACACATCATTTATTAACAGGAAAAAGAGGATTGATATTCGGTGCACTGAACGATAAATCTATTGCATGGAAAGTGGCGGAACGCGCGCATGAAGAAGGCGCTTCGTTTGTGCTGACCAATACGCCAGTGTCCATGCGGTTGGGAACGATTAACGAACTGGCAAAACGATGCAATAGCATTATAATACCTGCCGATGCAACGAACGTAGCGGATTTGGAAAATCTGGTAACAAAAGGACAGGAACACTTGGGCGGGAAATTTGATTTCATCCTGCACTCTATCGGCATGTCGCCCAATGTGCGCAAAGGACGTACCTATGACGATTTGGACTATGCCTATTTCCAGCAGACGTTGGATATTTCGGCGATTTCATTCCACAAGATTTTGCAGGTTTGCCACAAACAGGACGCCATCAACGAATGGGGTTCGGTGGTGGCGCTTTCTTACGTGGCGGCGCAACGGACGCTGTATGGCTATAACGATATGGCTGACGCCAAAGCCGTGTTGGAATCCATTGCACGCAGTTTCGGGTATATTTACGGGCGCGAAAAGAATGTCCGCATCAATACCGTTTCCCAATCGCCGACAATGACTACGGCGGGCAGCGGCATCATGGGTTTTGAAAATCTGGTGGACTTTGCCGAACGCATGTCGCCACTGGGGAATGCTACAGCAGCAGAGTGCGCCGGTTTTGTTATAACGCTTTTCAGCGACCTGACGCGTAAAGTTACGATGCAAAATTTATTCCACGACGGCGGCTATTCCAGTATGGGTATGAGTTTCCGCGCCATGAAAATCTATAACGAAGGATTGGAATACCGCGATGTGAAAAATGATTTGCGGAAAATTATTAACAAGTAAAACCTTTCGCGAAGCGCTTCGCGCTTCGCGCGGGACACGGGGGCTGGCGCGCCAGCCTAATTCCTAATTCTTAATTCCACCCGCCGTTCCCATACGAGCAACCACGCTAAAAACCAGCGTATGAGCAGCAGCCACCAGAATAACGCGCCGCAGGCAACAAACAGTATCAAATCTTCAAGGTTACTGTGTGCAACGCCGATGTGATGGTTCAATAAATCCACCTCGCGCGCGCTGATTTTCCCGTTGTCAATTTCTTCCAACATCACGGCAGCGCCGTAAGCCAACCCAAGTACATTGGCGACAATCCAAAGGAAGGAAGCTTTTGCTGGCAGTCCGAATATTTTCAGTATGGGGCGCAGGGCTTTCGATAACCGGCGAATGACGCCAAACTCCACCAATAAACGCTGTAAAAATGAAAGCGCAATAATCAGCACAAACATGCGCAACAGCAAATAACCGGTGGACAGCAACCATGACCATGCAAGCGTTTGCAAGGGCTGCGCCACCGGCGGCACGGTTGCGGGCGCAGTTGTTCCAATGCTGCCGGGCATCAGCCAATGCGCCAAAAAGCCGCCTGCCAACGCCCCCAACGTGCGTACGGCAACCATCCGCACAATTGACGAACCTGTTTTTTTCTGCACAGCCGTTTCCACAAACATGTTATGCGCGCAAAGCGCCATAACGCCTGTAATAGTTAGCTCGCGCACGCCCAGCGACAAGGTTTCCACTACGGCAATCGCGCCATATACGTTTACGAAATAACCGGTGAGAAACGCCAGCGACGCCTCGCCGGACAAGCCAATCAAGCGGAATACCGGCGAAAGGCTTTCGGACATCCACGCAATAACGCCGAAATAGCGCAGGATTTCTACGCCCAGCGAAACCACTACCGTAAGGCGAACCATCCACCAGGCAATGCGGACAGCCTTAGGGAACGAGGCGCGGAATGCAGCGCCTATACGATCTAATGCAGGCGGGGGATTCAATTTGAATGAAGGATTAAGCGTTTTTAAATCTTTGAATCTTTAAATCTTTAAACTTTTAATACCGGCTCCCCATCACAAATTCCAACGTGCCGCCGGCGGCTATATCTTTGTAGTCGATGTAATATTTGTTGTAGGACTGTCCATTGAGGGTGATGTTTTGAATGTATTTATTCTCGGCGCTGTTATTGACCGCCACGATAGTGAAAGTCTTACCGTCTTTTACCTTAATAACCGCTTTGTCCGCCACCGGGCTGCCGAAAATATATTTCCCGCCCGCCGGTTCTACCTGGTAAAAACCCAATGCCGACAATATATACCATGCCGACATCTGCCCCACGTCTTCGTTGCC
The DNA here is from genome assembly GCA_031278495.1 of Prevotellaceae bacterium. GTDB lineage: Bacteria > Bacteroidota > Bacteroidia > Bacteroidales > UBA932 > JAIRKX01. The sequence goes on from JAITKG010000151.1 coordinate 4,542, forward strand.
CGATAAGCCGTCCGGCGTGTCGCTATACATGGTTGAAAGGACTTCCCGCACTTTGTCGGCGGTTTTCCATGCCTGCCCCACGTAAGGATACAGGTAAATGATATGGTGGCTCGGTTCATTGCCGTGCGCATATTGCCCGATAAGCCCGCTGATATCGGGCGAAGCATGTTTGCCCAGCGAGCCTTCGGCAATAAACAGCGAATCCAGTTTTTCTATAAACCGTTCCTTGCTTCCGAACAGTTCGACCAGCCCCTGCACATCGTGCGGAACCAGCCATGTGTATTGCCATGCGTTGCCTTCGGTATAGTCGTTGTCGCGGTGCACGGATTCAAACGGATTAAACGGCTGGCGGAATGTCCCTGCCGACGAACGCCCGCGCATGAAGCCGGTAGCGCGGTCGAAGTAATAAGCATACGATTTACTTTCTGCTAAGAAAGCTTGATAGTCGGTGGTTTTACCCAACGCCTGCGCCGCCTGCGCCACGCACCAGTCGGCAATGGCGTATTCCATGCACTTCGACAGCCCTTCTTCTTCCAAATCGTAGGGGATATAGCCATACTGTTTCCGGTATCCCATTCCCCGTTCATTGAGCAGGGCGGATTTTCTCATCGCCTCGTAGGCTAATTCGCGATCGAAGCCGCTGAAGCCTTTCAGCAGGGCGTCGGCAACCACCGGAATGCCGGGGTTACCGACCATGCAATCCGTTTCGCAGCCCATCAGGTGCCATACCGGCAATTTGCCCTGCTGCCGGTAGATCGCCAGCATGGTATGGATTATGTCGTTTATTTTTTCGGGATGAATAATAGACATCAGCGGATGCGCCGCACGGTAGGTATCCCACAACGAGAAGGTGGTGTAATTCTTAAATCCGGCATCCGTATACGTTTTCCCGTCGGCGCCGCGATAGTCGTTGTTGACGTCGCAAAATTCCGACGGCGCAATCATGGTATGGTACAAAGCGGTGTAGAACGTCCGTTTCACGCGCTCGTCGCCGGTGGAGAATACAATTTTCCCCAACTCTTCATTCCATGCTTCATCCGCTTTCCGGACGGTTTGTTCAAAATCCCATCCCGGCAGTTCTGCCTGCATGTTTAACTTGGCATTTTCGATGCTTACCGGCGACAGCGCCACTTTCACATATATTTCTTCCCGCTCTTTGGTATCAAAAAAAGCCAGTCCGTAGAGTTTCTCCGCTGTTTTCCCGTCGGTCGTTTCCTTTTGTGGGGACATGGTTACAAAGCGTTTCACCGGTTTGGAAAAAACCGCCGTAAAGAATATGCGCTGGTTGCGCGCCCAGCCGGTGGAATAGCGGTAGCCCGATACGACCGTGTCGTTCTCCTGCACGAGGTATCCTTCTACCGGCTTGTCCCAGCATTGCCCGTTTTCCAAATCAAAAATGATTTTGGCGCCGGACGAAGCGGGAAACGTGTATTTGTGAAAGCCGGTGCGTTTGGTAGCCGTCAGTTCGACGTCCACATTATAGCGGTCTAAATGTACGGCATAGTAACCCGGACGTACTTTTTCGGTCGCGCGGCGGAAGAGCGAATAAATCCCGGTGGAATAATCGCCCGCTACGCCCCTGCTTAAGGCGGTTTCGCCAACGGCAGGCATCAGGTTGATGTCGCCCAAATCGCCGATGCCCGTTCCGCTGAGGTGCATGTGGCTAAAGCCGATAATCGTGGAGTCGGAAATATGGTATCCCGAACACCAGTCCCACGTTTGGGGAATGTTCGACGGTCCCAGCTGTACCAGCCCGAACGGCACATTGGCGCCCAAGAACACATGTCCATGCCCGCCCGTACCGATGTAAGGATTGACATATTGCGTAAAATTTTGCAGGGTATCTGCATTGTTCCGGCAGGAAATAAATACGGGCAGGCAAAGCAATGCCGCGTATGACAGTTGTTTCAGCTTCATAAAAATTCACATTATTAAGTTAAGGTATAAAATTCCACCACAGGCGCATTTCGTTCCACCACAACGGAAATTAGTTAGTACCGTTCTACCCATGCGCTACCATATTCCGCGTCGGTGCGTTTGAATACGGAGAGAATTTCGTTAGCTTCGTGCTGTGTAGTATAGCGGAATGAACTTATTTTATAGGGACGTTGCCCGCCGGTATTCACCAGTATGCAACTGCAACCGGCGCTTTCCTGTAACCTTTGCATGGCTGTTTTAGCCTCTTTTTCGTTAGCGTAGGCGCCTACCATGATATGGTATAAATTCATGGCATTTGATTTCCTTGCATCTTGTGTCCGGGCAGGCGCAGTATTTGTGGCTGTTTTCTTTTTCTTCACTGGGGCGGCTGCCGGTTCTTCCGGTATTGGCATTTCTGCCGACGTTTGGATTGCTACCGGTTGGGCTGTTTCTTTTTTTACCTTGGGCGTTGTGGCGGGCGGCGGCGTAGTTTGTTGTGTCGTGCGGAGCGTATTGTTTAATTCCGACTCCCGTGCATAAAATGCAAGCATGCTGCGTATGATAAGCGTACCATTAACAAGTAATACCAACGCCAATATTATCCAGCAGAGGGCGCAACATTTTTTCCGTTTCGGTTTATCCTCCGGCATAACCGGCGGCGGCGTCAATGGCGTTGGGGGAATTGGCGGTGTTGGGGGTATTGAATATAGCGGCGGCGCCGGTGGCGCAGACGGCGTTGGCGGCGTTAGTGGCGTTGGTGGCATTAGCGGCGTAATAACCGGCGCAGGCGTGAACGGTTCTATTTTTGGGAAACCTGCCGGCAGCACGGGAGGCGGCGGCGTTTTTTGCGGCAGCGGCGTTACATCCAGCTCCAATAAACCGAAAGATTCGGGTAATAAATTTACATCATCGTCTTTTTTGAAAGAATAATCCCCGTCGGCGGTAATGCGCATGGTGCCGAAATCGGGAAACTCTACGCGCTTCCCTTCCCGCAGCAGCGTGTCCAGTTCCCGGACAAAATGGGCTATTTGCTTTTTAGCTTCTTCCTCAGCAATCATTGATTTGGCTGCAAATTCTTTTTCCAGGAGACCATCGTTCCATAATTCGGAAATACGGAATACCACCGTTTTTTCAGGAGGCAACAATCCCCTGCCGTTTTTAATAATAGCAGCAGGCCTGTATTCCGTAACGAAAGCGCCTAAACCCGGCAAAGAAACGCGATTATGCACGCGCAACAACTGCGCCAATAAATCGCCGATGATAGAAAGACTAGCAGGCATAATTTTATTTAATTTTTACAAAGATACTAATATTTTAGCGGAAAACAGAACATACAGGAATGAAAAATATATAAAAAATGCGCTCGATATTTTTTCTTACCGCGCCACGCCTAATTCCCTTTGCAGTGCATACATCTCATCGCGGTAAACAGCGGCAGCTTGGAAATTAAGTTCTTTGGCGGCGGCTTCCATCCGTTGTGTGGCGGCGGCAATAGCTTTTTTCAGTTGACGGCGGCTCATATAAGCTACAACGGGGTCGGCGGCAAGGGGTCTGTCTTCTTCAGCAAACGCATAAACAGCCGGCGTTTCGGGTTCGTTTTTGAGCGTAATACGGCCGCTCTTGATAGCCTGTTGCGGCGTAATGCCGTGCGTTTCGTTGTATTTTAACTGTTTTTCGCGCCGGCGGTTGGTTTCATCTATTGTGCGCTGCATGGAATCGGTAATTTTATCGGCATACATGAGTACACGCCCGTTGACATTACGTGCTGCGCGTCCTGCGATCTGGGTTAATGACCGTTCCGAGCGCAGGAAGCCTTCCTTGTCGGCGTCCAGGATGGCGACGAGCGATACCTGCGGCAAGTCCAGCCCTTCGCGCAAAAGATTGACGCCAATCAATACGTCGAACAGTCTATGGTGCAAGTCGTCCATGATTTGCACGCGCTCCATCGTTTCCACGCCGGAATGGATGTAACGGCAACGTATCTGTAATTTTTCCATGTACTTCGTCAATTCTTCCGCCATGCGTTTCGTGAGGGTGGTAACCAATACCTGCTCGTTAACAGCCGTGCGTTTGGCGATTTCTTCTATCAAATCGTCGATTTGGTTAAGCGATGGCCGTACTTCAATCACCGGGTCGAGCAAGCCTGTCGGGCGAATTAACTGCTCCACGATAATGCCTTCGCTACACTTTAATTCATAGTTGGCAGGCGTGGCGCTTACATAAACCGTTTGCCCGGTTAAATACTCAAATTCTTCAAACGTCAGCGGACGGTTGTCGGCGGCGGCGGGCAAGCGGAAACCGTATTCCACGAGCGTTTGTTTGCGTGAGCGGTCGCCGCCGAACATTGCATGCACTTGGGGCAGCGTTACGTGGCTTTCGTCGATGACCGTAATAAAATCTTTTGGGAAATAATCCAGTAAACAGAACGGGCGCGAGCCGGCAGGACGGCCATCGAAATAACGGGAATAATTTTCAATGCCCGGACAGTAGCCCAACTCTTTTATCATTTCTAAATCGTACTCCACACGTTGCCGCAACCGTGCGGCTTCCGCCGTTTTCCCGATTGCCATAAAGAAATCGTACTGTTTGACCAGATCGTCCTGAATGTAGCGGATAGCCTGGTGCATGCGCTCTTTGGTCGTAACAAACAAATTGGCGGGATATACGGTTATTTCGTCCGGCGCATCCACCGTACGCCCGCCAAGGGGTTCAAAGGTTTCTATTTTTTCTATTTCATCGCCCCAAAATACAATCCGGTACGCATAATCGCTGTAGGCAAGGTATACATCCACCGTATCGCCCCTTACACGGAACGTGCCGCGCTTGAAGTCCGTTTCACTGCGCGAATATAAACTGTCGACCAGCGAATACAGCAGTTTGTTGCGCGACAGGAGTTGTCCCTTCCGTAACGGCACGGCATTTTCGTGGAAATCGTCGGGATTGCCGATGCCATACAAACAGGAAACGCTTGAAACAACAATGACATCGCGCCTGCCGGACAATAGCGACGACGTTGCGCTCAACCGCAGTTTCTCTATTTCTTCGTTAATACTTAAATCTTTTTCGATATACACATCGGTCGTGGGTATGTATGCCTCCGGCTGGTAATAGTCGTAATAGGAAATGAAATATTCTACCGCATTTTCCGGGAAAAATGCCTTGAACTCGCCGTACAATTGTGCCGCCAATGTTTTATTATGGCTTAAAACCAAAGCCGGCCGTTGCAATTGGGCTATCACATTCGCCATTGTAAATGTTTTTCCCGAACCGGTTACGCCAAGCAACGTAATAGCCTGAATGCCGTTTTGCAAAGCCTGCACCAACTGCGCAATCGCTTCCGGTTGGTCGCCCGTAGGACTGTATGTCGAACAAAGGTTAAAATCCATGCTGCAAAGGTAAAGAAAATTGACGGATTGAACGGCGCACGGCTAATGTTGAAAATTGAAAATGGAAGGCAGATTCAAATATCAAAATTTCACAGGAGTATTCCTGTTGCAAAAAATATTTTTTCTATGGCGATGCTATGCTAAAAATTTTTTCTACGATTGTATTGTTAATAATTTATTTTTCAGCTTTCTATAAACATATTAAATAATTGTATATAAATAAATTAACATAAAATTGTTAATACTTATTATTTAGATGGTTAAAAACTTTTGTGTATTAAAATGGAATAAAATGTATTAAAATGGAATAAAATGTGTACCTTTGCAATTACAATTATAAACACTACGCTATAACATGGCAAATTTTTTTGGAAAATACACGGGGTTGCTGGATGACAAGGGTCGCCTGGTACTTCCATCGAAATTCCGGGAAGAAGAAACTGCGTTTGTGATTGAAAAAGGATTGGAAGAACCTTTTTTGGAAATGTACACGAAAAAAGAGTGGGAACAACATGCCGAAGAGAAGAAAAAAGAATTTGATTTTTACGAAGCGGATGACCGCAAACTTTGGCGCAGTTATATGAATAATTGTATTGACGTCGTTCCCGATGAAAAAACCGGGCGAATTGTTATTCCGCTCCATCTGTTGAATAAGATAGGCGTTAAGAAGGAAGTCGTGTTTGCCGGGCAATACCGCAATATCGAAATCTGGGCAAAAGAAGTCTGGGAAAATATGGGTATGTTGAACGATAAAGATTACGATGTGGCAATGAAGAAAAAATTAGGTCGTAAAAAAAATAATACTTCATTAAATACATGATTTTTTAACACCTTAAATAGTTATGCCTGCCTACCACACACCGGTTTTATTGCACGAGAGCGTTGAGGCGCTTTGTGTGAAACCCGGCGGCACGTATGTAGATGCTACGTTCGGCGGCGGCGGACATTCACGCGAAATTCTAAAACGGTTGCACAAGGGGCGACTCATCGCCTTTGACCGCGACGCTGAAGCGGCAGAAAATACTATCGATAGCAAACGCTTTACCCTTATCCGGAATAATTTCCGTTACCTCCGCAACCTTTTACGTTATGAGGGCGTAGAACAGGTCGACGGGATTCTTGCCGACCTTGGCGTTTCTTCGCACCAGTTCGATACGCCGGAACGCGGCTTCTCGTTCCGTTTCGACGCAGCATTGGATATGCGCATGAACCTGCAATCGGCGCTGACAGCGGCAAAAGTAGTGAATACGTACAGCGAACAGGATTTGCAGTATATTTTGAAAATGTATGGCGAAGTGGATAATGCGGTAAAAGTAGTGCGTTTCATTATCGCGCGCCGCAACGAACAGCCTGTGGAAACCGTTGGGGCATTAGTGGAAGCCGTGAAGCCATGCACGCCCCGCCAAGCGGAACATAAATATTTGGCAAAAATTTTTCAAGCGTTACGCATGGAAGTGAATGCCGAAATGCAGGCATTGGAACAATTACTTATGCAATCGTTGAAACTCCTGAAAACGCAGGCGCACTTGGTTGTTATCACTTACCATTCATTAGAAGACCGCATGGTAAAAAATTTCATGCGCGCCGGAAATGTGGAAGGGAAAATAGAAAAAGATTTTTTTGGAAACGAACAAACGCCGTTTATTGTAATCACAAAAAAGGCAATAACGCCAACGGAAGCAGAGATACAAACAAACACGCGGGCGCGTAGCGCTAAATTGAGGGTAGCGGAAAAACGGTAATAGTGGGATAAGGCAATGAACAAGAAAACACATAGGAGAAATATAATACGCCGTTTGTTTTCCGGCGACTTACTGGTGAACGATACGCTGAATAAACATGGTCGGTATCTAATTTACTTGGTAGTACTGGCATTGTTTTATATAGAGTTCCATTACAATATGGCGCAAACGGTAAAACAGGTACGGCAACTTGAGCGGGATGTAAAAAATTTGCAAGCGGAATACGCTACCCAAGCATCGGAATTGATGCGCCTAAGTAAGCAGTCCGAAATAACGCGGATGCTGAACGCACGCAATATTACAACGGTTAGTGCGCCCAAAGCGCCGCCAAAGCGAATAAAACAATAAGTAGATGTTAATAAATTTTAGCCTTTATTAAAATAAATAACATGTCAGAAAATAATCATATAATCCGTCGTATAGAGCTTGTATATTGGCTGGTTGTATTGTTTGGCCTGATTATTATGGTGCGAATTATATACCTGCAATTTAATACAAACTTGCGTGAAGAAGGACAAAAAATCAGCATTAAACAAGAAGATTTACCGGCATTGCGCGGCAATATTTTAGCCAACGACGGAAGGGTATTAGCCATTTCGTTACCTTACTACGAGCTGTTTCTCGACTGTACCGTAGCGCCTGATTCGGTATTCAATAAACATATCGGCGCGTTATCGGCAGCAATGGCAAAATTTTTTAAAGATAAAACAGCGGAACAATATAAAAGGGAACTCGCCAAAGCGCATATGGAAAAAAAACGGTACAAGCGTTTAAATCCGCGATTGGTAAGTTATACGGAATTACAAACGGTGAAAAATTTTCCCTTGCTCAATTTGGGACGCAACAAAGGCGGACTGATTGTCGAACAAAAAAGCCGGCGTAAAAATCCATACGACCGGCTGGCGTACCGCACCATTGGCTGGAAAAATGCGGGAGGCGTCGGCGTTGGTATCGAAGACGCATTCGATAGCTACTTGCGTGGGGCTCCCGGAAAACGCATGGTACAACGCCTTCCGGGGGGCGAATGGATGCCGCTCAGCAGCGATGTGGATATGTCGCCGCACGACGGCATGAATGTCGTTACCACACTGGATGTGGATATCCAAGATGCCGCCGAAACGGCATTGCGGGCGCAATTAAGGGAAACGCCCGTTTTTGAAGCCGGCACGGCTATCGTCATGGAAGTTGCTACGGGCGAAATACGCGCTATTGCCAACATGAGACGCAATGCAAACGGCAGCTACGACGAATCATTTAATTACGCCATCGGTTGGGCTACAGAACCGGGTTCTACCTTCAAATTAGCGACTTTGATTGCCTTGCTGGAAGATAATAATATGTCCCTGTCCACGCCGGTGGACGTGGGTAACGGACAATGGAAATATTACGACAAATGGTTCCGGGACGCCCATACCGGATTGGGTGTTGTTTCGTTACAAGAAATTTTTGAACAATCGTCAAACGTCGGTTTTGCAAAAAGCGCCGTACAGTATTATGCAAAAGGGAAAGAAAAACAATTCGTGGACAGGTTATACAACATGAATTTGAATAAACACATAGGTTTGCAAATTAAGGGCGAAGCAAATCCCACTATCGGTTATCCGGGCGACAAAACATGGTCGGGGCTTTCCATCCCAATGATGGCAATGGGTTACGAAGTGTTGCTAACGCCTATCCACACGCTTACACTTTATAATGCAGTGGCGAATAATGGAAAAATGGTGAAGCCAAAATTCGTGAAAGCCATACAGGACAAGCGAGGCGTAACGCAAAAAGAATTTTCTACAGAACTTATCAGCAGTTCAATTTGCTCGCCTGTTGTATTGGAAGACATACATAAAGCCTTGCGCAGCACTGTAGAAAAAGGTACGGCAAAAAAAATTAACGACAACCGTTACCATATTTCCGGAAAAACAGGCACGTCGCGTTTAGTATTCGATGGCGTGTATGAAAAAAACGGTTTCAAAAAACACCAAGCGTCGTTTGTTGGATTCTTTCCTTCCGAAGCGCCCAAATACAGCGCCATTGTAGTGTTGTACTCGGAAGAAACAAAAGATAATTTTTACGGCGCAACATGGGCGGCGCCGGTATTTAAGCAAATTGCCGACAAATTATACGTAGCCAGCAACGACTGGATTTCAACGGCACAAACGGAAAAGAAAACCATGCCGTTGGTGAAAGGCGGGAAAAAAACAGAAGTAGCGGAAGTGTTGGAAGAATTGAATATTCCCGTGCAGCCACAACCTAAGGATATGCAATGGGTAGGCGTATTGAGTAAAGAAGACCATGTGCAGGAAGTAACAAAAAAAATAACTGCCAACGAAATTCCGTCGGTAGTGAATATGGGTTTGAAAGATGCTTTGTTTTTATTGGAGAATATGGACTTGAAAGTATTATTTTCAGGCAAGGGGCGCGTGCTGAAGCAATCGCCGGAAGCCGGAACAAAGCTCGTAAAAGGACAACAAATTTTTCTGGAATTGGGGCATTAGAAATTAAAATTTAATGAAATTAGCGGATTTAATAAAAGACTTGCAACCTTTGGAAATAAAGGGTATTCCGGCGGTAGAAATTACGTCGTTGGGACTTAATTCGCAAACAGTGGCAAACGGGCAGTTGTTTTTTGCCTTGCGCGGAGAGAAAACAGACGGGCATCACTTTATTGCAGACGCCACAGCGAAAGGCGCTGTAGCCGTTGTGTGCGAACAATTACCCGAAAAGCAGGAAGAAAAAGTTTGTTATATAGTTGTGGAAAATACGCATGCGGCAATGGGAAAAATAGCGGCGGCGTTTTATGGCAATCCTTCGAAACGCTTGCAATTAGTAGGCATTACAGGTACTAATGGAAAAACCACTACGGTAACATTATTATACCGTTTGTTCCGTGCATTGGGTTACAAAGCCGGATTATTATCGACGGTAACTAATTTTATTGATAGCGTGGAAATCCCTGCTACGCATACTACACCCGATGCCATTACCTTAAATAAACTGCTGGCGGAAATGGTGCAGGCCGGTTGCGCTTATTGTTTTATGGAAGTCAGTTCACATGCTATCGTACAGGAACGGATAGCCGGATTGCACTTTGCCGGCGCGCTGTTCAGCAACATTACGCACGACCATCTCGACTACCATAAAACATTCGGCGAATATATTCGTGCCAAGAAACTATTTTTCGATAACTTGCCGGAAACGGCATTTGCGCTGGTGAATACGGACGACAAGAATGGCCGCGTGATGATACAAAACACCAAAGCAAAAGTAAAAACCTATGCGCTGCATACCTTGGCAGACTTCCATTGCCGGATAATCGAGAAATCGTTTGAAGGAATGCAGTTACTAATCAACAATACGGAAGTATGGACGCCATTTATCGGTGTGTTCAATGCCTATAATTTATTATCGGTTTACGCAACCACACAATTGCTGGGCGTCGAAAAAAATGAAGCCTTACGCCTGTTGAGCGCCATGGGTCCCGTTGCCGGCCGTTTTGAAAAGGTATATGCAACACCGCTAATGGAACAGAAACAACCGTTCCCCGTTAACCATTCCCCGTTAACCGTAATCGTCGATTATGCGCACACGCCTGATGCGCTACAAAATGTATTGAATACCATTAACGACATCCGCCGCGATGAACAGTTAATCACCGTTGCCGGTTGCGGTGGGAACCGCGATGCGACAAAGCGCCCGGTAATGGCGCGCATTGCGGCGGACAACAGTGATAAAACTATTTTCACATCCGACAATCCGCGCTTTGAAGAACCGGATGTTATTTTAGCGGACATGAAAGCGGGATTGGACGCAGCGCAACGAAGCAAATCGCTATTCATTACCGACCGCCGCGAAGCTATCCGTGCCGCATTGATGCTGGCGCAATCCGGCAACGCCATTGTGTTGATTGCCGGAAAAGGGCATGAAACTTACCAGGAAATAAAAGGCGTGAGAACACATTTCGACGATAAAGAAACGGCTCGTGAATTATTGCACGAACTTGAAGCGAATTAAAATTTGAATATAGTTATATGTTATATCATTTGTTTAAATATTTAGGTACACAGTTTGATTTCCCCGGAGCGGGACTATTTCATTATTTGTCGTTCCGTTCGGCGGTAGCTATTATGTTGGCATTGCTTATTACTTTGCTTTTAGGTAAGCGTATTATCCGCCTGCTGCAACGGAAACAGATTGGCGAAGATATCCGCGACTTGGGGCTGGAAGGACAATTGCAGAAAAAAGGAACGCCTACAATGGGCGGTATTATTATCCTGTCGGCTATTTTAATTCCTATTTTATTAGTGTGCAACCTTACGAATGTATATATTTTGTTGATGATCGTAACGGTTGTTTGGCTTGGGGCTATTGGCTTTCTGGATGACTATATAAAAGTGTTCAAGAAAAACAAACAGGGATTACAAGGGCGGTTCAAAATTATTGGGCAAACAGGATTAGGCGTTATTGTAGCAACGACCATGTTTTTTTGCGACGACATTGTAGTCCGCCAGCACGTGCCGCAAATGACGCCCGATGCGTATGAGGAAATAATTATCGAAAGCAACAACGAAAAACGGATATATGTCAATGACGTCAAAACTACGCAAACAACCATTCCTTTTGTGAAAGAAAACGAATTTGACTACGAATGGTTGTCGCCATGGAATGGCGCAGCAGGCAAGGCTGCCGGGTGGTTGCTTTACAGTTTGATTATTATTTTCATTATTATGGCGGTGTCCAACGGCGCTAACCTTACCGACGGGATGGACGGGCTTGCTTCCGGCGTTTCTATTGTGATTGGCACTACACTGGGCATATTGGCTTATCTTTCGGGAAATATTATTTACGCGGATTACTTGAATATAATGTATATCCCAAACACCGGCGAATTAGTGGTGTTTATGGCGGCGTTTATTGGCGCACTGGTAGGCTTTTTGTGGTACAATTCCTATCCGGCGCAAGTATTTATGGGCGATACGGGAAGCTTGGCGATTGGCGGTATCATTGCTGTTTTTGCCATTGTCATCCGCAAAGAATTATTGATTCCTGTTTTGTGCGGAATTTTCTTTGTCGAAAGTGTGTCGGTAGTTATACAAACATTGTACTTTAATTATACTAAACGAAAGTATGGCGAAGGGCGGCGCGTATTTAAAATGTCGCCGTTGCATCATCATTTTCAAAAGCCCGGTCATGCAGGCATTGTAGCGCTTATTCAAAAACCGTTACAGCCATTGCCCGAAGCCAAAATTGTAACACGTTTCTGGATTGTGGCGGTATGGTTGGCTGTAATAACAATCGTAACATTGAAAGTTAGATAAAAAAGAAAGTTAAAAATGAAAAAAATTGTCGTTCTTGGAGGTGGTGAAAGCGGTGTAGGAGCTGCGGTATTGGCGCAAGTAAAAGGAAATAACGTCTTCCTGTCTGATGCGGGCATGCTCAAAGAGCATTTCCGCCAGACATTGCAGCAATATCAAATTACTTTCGAAGAAGGAAAACACACGGAAGAACGCATTTTAGACGCCGACGAAGTGATTAAAAGTCCCGGTATTCCTGATAAAGCGCCGATAGTACAAAAATTATTGGCAAAAGGCGTGCCGGTTATTTCCGAAATCGAATTTGCCGGACGTTACTGCAATGCCAAGAAAATTTGCATCACCGGAAGCAACGGGAAAACCACTACCACGTCCATTATTTACTTCCTGCTGAAAAAAGCAGGGTTGAATGTCGGACTGGCGGGCAACATCGGCAGTAGTTACGCTTATCAGGTAGCTACGGAAAAACACGACTATTATGTAATTGAATTAAGCAGTTTCCAATTGGACGGCATGTTCGACTTTAAGGCGGATATTGCGGTATTATTAAATATTACGCCCGACCATTTAGACCGTTATGATTATAATATGGAAAATTATGTGCGGGCGAAGTTCCGCATTACGCAAAACATGTCGAAAGAAGATTGTTTTATTTTCTGCTCGGACGATGAAGTAACGATGTCGCACTTGAACCAAATTGTTTTGAAGGCGCAGTTGTTGCCTCTCTCGCAAACGGAAAAAGTAAACAGGGGCGCATACGCTATTGATGAATATTTGCATGCGCAATATCAAGAAGATGAATTTTCGATGTTGATTGAGGAATTGGCATTGCAAGGGAAACATAATATTTATAATTCAATGGCGGCAGCGGTGGCTGGACAGGTATTGGATGTACGCAACGAAATTATCCGTGAAAGTCTGGTTACATTCAAAGGCGTAGAACACCGGTTAGAGCCGGTGCTGAAAGTACGCGATGTATTGTACATCAACGACAGCAAGGCTACAAACGTAAACTCGGCGTGGTATGCGCTGGAAAGCATGAAAACAAAAGTCGTATGGATTGCCGGCGGCACAGACAAAGGAAACGATTATACGGATTTGTACGGCTTGGTGGAAGAGAAAGTAAAAGCTATCATTTGCCTGGGTATAGATAATGAAAAATTACATGAAAACTTCGAAAACAAAGTACCGGTAATGTATGATGTGCGCTCCATGAACGACGCCGTAAAAACAGCTTACGAATTGACAGAACCCGGAGAAACGGTGCTGCTTTCTCCTGCTTGCGCCAGTTTTGATTTATTCAAAAACTACGAAGACCGCGGGCGGCAGTTCAAAGAAGCCGTGAGAAACTTGTAGTGTAAATAGTGGAGAATGGAGAATTCAAAAATAGAATAAATAATGAATAGTGAAATATTCCATTAAACAAAATGACAAGCATCAATAAACATAATCCAAATATGGAAGAGAAAGAACAGGAAGTTGATAGTTCTCCACTCGCTACCCATTATTCTTTCTTTAAAAGTTTCAGGGGCGATAAGGTCATCTGGCGGATTATTATTGCGCTGTCGCTGGTATCGCTGTTAGTAATTTATTCGTCTACCAGTTCGCTTGCCTACCGGGCGCAGAGTTCTGCATTTATGTATTTCCTGAAACAGTTTGCATTTTTTGTGGTCAGTATTTTGATAATTTATGCGGCGCATCTTATTTCCATCCGGTGGTATCGCGGGTTGGCAAAACTGGTGTTTTTCCTTTCTGTGGGGCTACTGTTGCTTACATTCATAAGCGGCATAGGCGTTACGTTTAATGAAGGAACACGCTGGGTAAAATTGTTTGGCGTTACTTTTCAGCCGTCGGAATTTACCAAGTTCGCACTCATACTGTACGTTGCAAAAGTAGTAGAAGAAAATAACCTCGGCACTTTCAAAAACTATTTTTGGCATATACTGTTTCCCGCCGGAGCGGTTTGTTTATTATTGGTATATGGGGGCAGTACTTCCGTTGCTTTATTGTTAGGATCTACCATTTTTATTATATTGCTTGTCGCAAAAATCCGCAGCAGCTATTTATGGAAAACAGTGGGCATCGCCCTTGCGGTAATAGCCTTGGTTTTTACCATTTCTTATGCAACGAAAGACACGAAATATCCGGTCTTCCCGCGCGTACATAAAATGGTAAAAGAACGCGTATATCCATTTTTCTCATCCGGCAATGATGATAAATTCCAGACAAAGCATGCAAGTATTGCGGTGGCAAGCGGCGGTTTAATTCCCAAAGGTCCCGGGAACAGTACGCAACGGCATATCTTGCCGAATGCATACGACGATTACGTGTATGCTATTATTGTGGAGGAATACGGAATTATAGGCGCAATTATCATACTGTTGCTGTATTTGATTTTGCTGTACCGGGCGGTGGTGGTTGCCCGTTCCTGTACGCGGGCATTTGCTATGGTTTCCGTATTGGGGTTAATGTCGTTAATCGTTTTTCAGGCAATGTTGCACATGGGCGTTACCGTAGGAATACTTCCGGTTACCGGACAGACTTTGCCGTTTGTAAGTTTGGGTGGCAGCGCGTTAGTTACAACCGCTTTTGCATTGGGCATTATTTTGTCGATAAGCCGCGCTACCGAAGAACGGACAAGCAAAATACCAATGAAAAATGAAAAATGAAAAAAAACATAGGATTACACATTCCCACTCTCTACTGGATAAGCGGCAGGGAACGGCGGCACCGCTAAAGGTTATCATCAGCGGCGGCGGCACCGGCGGACATATTTATCCGGCGATAGCCATTGCCAACGCCTTACGGCAACGGTTTCCCGGTATATCCATACTATTTGCCGGCGCAGAAGGACGCATGGAAATGGAAAAAGTCCCGGAAGCAGGTTATACTGTTGCCGGCTTGCCGGTAGCGGGTTTGCAGCGGAAACGGTGGTGGAAAAACTTTTCGCTTCCTTTCAAATTATGGAAAAGCCTGCGGAAAGCAACGCAAATAATTAACGATTTCAAACCCGATGTAGTCGTCGGCGTGGGCGGCTATGCCAGTGCGCCGGTGTTATGGACGGCGCAACGGAAAAAAATCCCTACCCTTTTGCAGGAACAAAATTCCTACGCCGGCATTGCCAATAAACTATTAGCCAAACGCGCCGATACCATTTGCGTAGCCTATGACGGAATGGAACGGTTTTTCCCAAAAGAAAAAATAATCCTCACTGGAAATCCGGTACGGTTCACGGGGAACGGAACACAGGGAACAGAACACAGGGAACAGAACACGGGGAACAAAGAACAGGTAACGACAAACGGCGCCTCGTGCCTCGTGAACCGTCAACCGTTCACCGTCCTGCTGGTGGGAGGCAGCTTGGGGGCGCGCACGCTCAATCAGGCAATGATACAAGCCTTGCCGGAATTATACGACAGCGGCGTGCATTTTATTTGGCAAACCGGAAAAGCCTACTTTGAACAGGCAAAAACCGCCGTGAACGCCTTAATTGGGGCACGGGGAGCGGAACACGGGATACCGTTCACCGTCGTAGATTTTATTTCCCGGATGGACGAAGCGTTTGCAGCCGCAGACGTAGTTGTTTCGCGCGCCGGTGCAGGAACGATTTCTGAATTATGCGTTGCTGCGAAAGCGTGTGTATTTGTACCGTCGCCCAACGTTGCCGAAGACCACCAAACAAAGAATGCTCAGGCATTAGTGGCAAAGAACGCCGCCCTGATGGTGCGCGACGATGAAGCAAAAGAAAAGTTGTGGACTGTCGTCATGGATTTGCTGCACGACAAGGCACGTATCAAAGAACTGGAAAAAAATATCGCCGCATTGGCAAAACCAAACGCTGCAAATGACATCGTAAACGAAATAGCCTCATTGGCGGTTCATGGAGCACGGGGAACGGTTAACGGAAATGACAAATGGAAATAGATAAAAAATAAATAGAACACCATGAAAAATTATAGTGGGTTTGAGAATTTAGAGGTATGGAAAATATCCATGCGGTTGAGCCTTATAATTTATGGACTGTTCAAGGAGTGTAAAGATTATGGATTTAGAGACCAAATACAACGTGCAAGCGTATCTGTTCCGGCTAATATTGCAGAAGGGGATGAACGTCAAACAGCCAAAGAGTCCATTCAGTTTCTTTATATAGCCCGTGGTTCTGCTGCCGAAGTAAGAACATTTTTGTATTTAGCTATTGAATTAAATTATATACCAAAAGAAGAAGGGTTGAATATTATTGACCAATATAAAAAAATATCATCCATGCTTTATCGTTTAATTGAAACCCGGAAAACGGTCAACAGGGAACAGAGCATGGGGCACGGGAATGATGGCGCTACAATAAATATATAATTATCGCATATATAATTATTGAAAAATAAGAATAAAAAGTAAGACTTAATGAAGATAAATAAAATAAAAGACTATCCATTTCCCGGTGAGCCGTGTCCCGTTAACCGTTCCCCGTGCTCCGTTTTCCGTCCTCCGTTCCCCGTCTATTTCCTCGGCATTGGCGGGATTGGCATGAGTGCATTGGCGCGGTATTATAAGCATGCGGGCGCACAAGTCGCCGGGTACGACCGGACGCCTTCGCCGCTGACTGCTGAACTGGAATGCGAAGGAATAGGCATACATTACGAAGACGATGTAACATTGATTCCGCCGGCATTTACCGCTTCGCCGGAAAAGACGCTGGTGATTTACACGCCGGCATTGCCTGCCGGGCACCGCGAATTGAATTATTTCAAGGAAAATAACTACACCCTCATCAAACGCTCGAAAGCATTGGGGCATATCGCTGCGGAAAAAACCACGCTGGCTGTGGCAGGCACGCACGGAAAAAGTACCATTACTACCCTGCTGGCGCATCTGCTAACGCAGGCAGGCGAAGGCTGTACGGCTTTCCTTGGCGGCATTTCGAAAAATTACCATACTAATCTATTATTATCGGACTCGCCGGCGCTGGTGGCAGAAGCCGATGAATTTGACCGTTCCTTTTTGCAGCTCTTCCCGCAGATTGCAATAATTACGGCTACCGACGCCGACCACTTGGATATTTACGGCACTGCCGGCGCCATGAAGCAGGCTTTTGCAGAGTTTGCCCAACAGGTACAGCCCGGCGGCGCATTGATTCTAAAACTTGGCATTGACCTTCCCATGCCTTCTGCCCCGTTTACCGTATACCGTTATTCCCTTGACCGGGCTTGCGATTTTTATGCAAGCAATATCCGCCAGACGGATAATGGGCTTTCGCGATTTGACCTGCACTTGCTTGGTACGGTTGTGCCCGATTGCACGGTTGGCGTTCCCGGATGGATGAACATTGAAAATGCCGTAGCGGCGGCAGCGGCAGCCTATCTATGGCGCACGGAGCGCGGTTTGACGAAGCACGGTCAATATTGTGTATCCCCAAATCCCGTTCAATCATTACCCGCCGATCCATTCTCTGTTCCCCGTGAACCGTTCCCCGTGAGCCGTTCCCCGTTATCCGCCCTGAGGGCTGCATTGGCGTCGTTTTCCGGCGTGCAGCGGCGGTTCGACGTGCAATTCAACACGCCACAGCGTACCTATATCGACGATTATGCGCATCACCCGGAAGAACTGCGGGCGGCAATTACGTCGTTGCGCGAGGTATTCCCGCAGCGGAAAATTACCGGCATATTCCAGCCGCACCTTTATACCCGTACCCGCGATTTCGCCGGAGGCTTCGCCGAAAGCCTCAGCCTGCTTGACGAATTGATTTTGCTCGACATTTACCCCGCGCGCGAAACGCCGATAGCAGGCGTATCGTCGCAGATGATTTTCGACAAGGTTACTATTCCCCACAAACAATTATGCACCAAAAGCGAATTGATGGACATATTAAAAACAAAATCCCCCGAAGTACTCGTCACTTTTGGCGCAGGCGATATTGACCGCTTTGTGCAACCGATAAAAGAATGGCTGGAACATGGGAAACGGGGCACGGAGCACGGGAAACAAGCCGGCAATGCCGCCAAAGGTTCCGGCAGGAGGTAAAAATGAAATAACGGTAAACACTATATGAACAGTAAACAAAAAATATCTTTAAGTATTACCGCTACGCTATTTATAGTATATCTGGCGGTAACTGCCGGCTTTGTGAACAGGGAGCGGCAGCATATTTACTGCCATACTATTGACGTAACCATTTGCGACAGCCTGCTTAACCGGTTTGTAAGCGCCAATGAGGTGCGGCAGTTGATAGAGAAGGATAATCGCCATATCATCGGCACTGCGATGGACAGTATTGATACACGGCGGCTGGAAGAAAAGTTGAATGCACGCAGCGTGGTGAAAAATGCGGAAATATTTACATCCATCGACGGCACGTTGCATGCCCGCGTTTACCAGCGTCGCCCGATTGTGCGCGTGCTGACGGCAATGGGCAGTTTTTATATTGACGACACAGGATATGTATTCCCGTTTTCCCATGCTTATACGTCGTATGTGCCGGTGGTTACCGGGAATATAGCGGTTTCGTTCAAGGCGAATTACCGCGGCGAAATTCCCGAAGCCGATAAATTATTCCGGCAGATTTATGCGTTTAGCCTCTTTTTGCAACGCCACCGTTTTTGGCGGTCGCAGGTATTGCAAGTGCATATACAAAATATAAATGACGTGGAACTTATTCCTCGCATGGGTAATCAACTGGTAAAATTAGGCTCGTTGAATAATTTCGAGTATAAATTAAAAAAACTCTACGCTTTTTACCAGCATGCAATGCCAATCGAAGGATGGAATAAATACGCCCAACTGGATTTACGTTACAGCAACCAGGTGGTAGCGAAAATCAGGAATTAGAAATTAAGAATTAGCTGGCGACAGCCAATCAGAAATTAAAAATTAAAAATAAATATGGAAGATTACATTGCCGCAATTGACCTTGGCACAACAAAAGTAGTAACACTCGCCGGGCGCAGGTCAGCCAAAGGAAGAGTGCATGTATTGGCAAGCAGTGAAACGCCGTCGCAGGGTATCTTGCGGGGCGAGGTATTGAACATCCGCCAAGTGTTAGACGCCATACAAATCACGGTGGACGACGTGCGGGCGAAATCCGGCATGGACTTCCGGGAAGTGTATGTGGGCATTGCCGGGCAACATATCCGCCGTATTGACAGCAGCTCCGACCACATGCGGGAAAATGAAAAAGAGGAAATCTCGGAACATGAAATCAACCGCATGAAAAAGCAGATGTACAATACCGGCATTGAACCGGGGGAACGGATACTGCATGTCATCCCGCAAAGCTACAATGTCGATGAACACTTCAATATTGCCAATCCTGCAGGCTATTTTGGGAAACGGCTGGGCGGCAACTACCGTATTTTCGCAGGAAAATCAAAATCGGCAGGATATACCGGCGACTGCATTGAGCGCGCCGGATTGAAATTGAAACAGCTTATACTGGAACCGCTGGCATCCGCCGAAGCAGTGCTGTCGGACGATGAAAAGGAAGCTGGCGTAGCAATGGTGGACATTGGCGGCGGCACTACCGACCTGGTGGTTTATTACGACAATATTGTACGCCACACGGCGGTGATTCCTTTCGGCGGCAATGCCATTACCGAAGACATCCGGCATGGTTGCGGCGTGCGGCTGGCGCAGGCAAACGCCATGAAGGAGCAGCACGGCTCGTGCTTCACCAGTTTGGTGAATAATGCGCTGCTGGTTATTCCGGGCGCCAACGGGCAGGAGCGGGAAATATCGTTCCAGTACCTTGCAGGGATTATTGAGGCGCGGATGGAAGAAATCCTCGAAGCGGTCATGTTTGAAATCGAACGGTCGGACTATGCCGGCAGGTTGCCCGCAGGCATCGTATTCACGGGCGGCGGGGCAATGATACAGCACCTCGTGGAACTTGCAGAAGTCAAAACAGGGTATCCCGCACGGGTGGCAAAGCCGCTAAACATCACGGATGATTCGCCTGCCGAAATACGGCGCAGCAGCTATTCCACAGCCGTAGGACTGCTCTTGAAAGGCTTGGAATACGAACAAAAAATGTTCATGCAGGAGTTGGAGCCGGTGGAAGCAGGAATAGAAGCAGAACCCCGCCCAAGAAAAACCGGCAAAGGGGGAAAACCGAAAAAAATACAGGAATCATCCGGATTCTGGCCGGGACTGTTTGATAAATTTTTTCAGGATAACACCCTTTAATTCGCGCTACAATAAAGAAAAGTAACCATTTTATACAATAATACCATGAATGAATACGACGACATTATACCCGGAAACAATACTAATATTATGCGGGAAAACATCAATGACATGCCGTATATAGAGCCGGTGGGCTGGGCGCCGGCAAAGTCAAAAATAAAAGTTATCGGCGTGGGCGGCGGCGGCGGGAATGCCGTGAACCACATGTTCCGCACCGGCATCAAGGAAGTGGAGTTTGTGGTGTGCAACACCGACGAACAGGCGTTGCGTACAAGCCCCGTGCCACGGAAAGTGCCACTGGGCGCAATACTGACCGGCGGGCGCGGCACAGGCTGTAACCCCGAACAGGGGCGGCAGGCAGCGGAAGAAAGCGAAGAAACGCTCCGCAAACTGCTATCCGACGACACCGAAATGGTGTTCATCACTGCCGGCATGGGCGGCGGCACGGGCACAGGCGCGGCGCCGGTCATTGCAAAGATTGCAAAGGAAAAAGGTATCCTGACGGTGGGTATTGTAACCATACCTTTCCGCCACGAGGGAATAAAGACGATGCAACGCGCCGGAAACGGTATCCGCGAGCTACAGCAACAGGTCGACAGCCTGCTGATAGTCGATAACCAGAAATTGTGCGAAATGTACGGCGACCTGCCCATACCCGATGCATTTTCGAAAGCCGACGATGTATTGACTATCGCCGCCAGGGGCATTGCCGAAATCATTACCCTTCCCGGTTACCTCAACGTTGATTTGGCGGATGTAAAAATGGTCATGAAAGATAGCGGCGTGGCGATTATGGGCGCAGGAAAGGCCGGCGGCGAACGGCGCGCCCTCGAAGCGGTGGAGCAGGCGTTGCATTCGCCCCTGCTGAACGACAACGATGTGTCGGGAGCAAAAAATGTGCTGGTGAATATTACCACCGCCAAAAACAATTGCATCAAACTGTCGGAACTGGAGCAGATAGTACAGTATGTCTATGGCAAAGCCGGGAATATCGAGAACTGCAAACATGGCGTCGTGTACGACGACGAGATGGGAGACGCCGTGTCGGTTACGGTGGTGGCTACGGGTTTCGGAATGCATAATTTCCATATCCCGGCGCTGGGGACGCCACAGGAAGGGGAAAAACCAATAAGAATTCCCCTGGACGATGTGGACGATGGCGATATCGACGCCGGCGAACGGCCGGATGCCGGAGGCGAAGAAGGGATGGACGACTTTCCCGCCAGCGAACAGCCGGATGCCGGAGGCGAATTTAAAGTAGATCCCAACCGGCGCATATATACTGTCGGCAAGGAAAAAGCGTCCCCGCCGGAAACTCCTTCCCAAGCCGCCACGCCGCCCGCAGGACGGCCGGCGCTGATCATGGAAAAGAATACGGACATTAGCGAGCTGGAAAAAACGCCGGCTTACCTGCGGCGCAAAACGCCG
>JAITKG010000155.1 GCA_031278495.1 Prevotellaceae bacterium
GGCACACTTTACGCCTTAACGTTTTACTCTTTACTTTTTTTTGTATCTTTGTGGGAAAATAAACCTTGAACCTGTTATGATAGAAAAGAACGAGTTCGTTAAAAAAATTAACGGGCTACTGGCAGAAGAATTTGAAGTAGAAGAAAATTTAATCGAACCGGGACGGCAACTGATGCAAACGCTACATTTGGACAGCCTTGACAGGTTGGACGTGGTAGTGCTTATAGAAAAGCATTTCGGCTTCAAATTTACCCATAAAGATTTTGCGAATTTCACCACCTTCCAAAGTTTTTATGATTACCTGTACGATAAATTAAAAACAAAGGACGCACAATAATTCCTGTAGTATGCGCTTGTGGCAAGGAAAATCGAGAGGCGGCGCTTTTGGGTACCGCTTTTTTATATTTTTGATTACGCATGTAGGTATTAAATTTGCCTATTTCTTTTTGCTGTTTGTGGTGGTTCATTTTATTCCCTTTGCCCCGCTGGCAACACGCTGGAGCTGGTATTACTACCGGAAAATACATCGTTACGGTTTCCTGAAAACCATTGGGATGCTCTACTTGAATTATTACCGTTTCGGGCAGGTGCTGATTGATAAAATGGCGGTGCGGATGGGAAAGCAGGACTGTTATCAATATGAATTTGAAAACTACGACGCCTTTTTAAAATTATTGAACGGCAACACCGGCGTGATCCTGATAGGCGCGCATGTGGGGAATTGGGAAATCGGCGGTTCGTTTTTCGGCGAATATGCAAAAAAAATCAATATCGTGATGCTGGACGCCGAAGCCCGGAAAATAAAAGAAGTGTGGGAAAAAAATACCGGCAGTTTCCAGTATAAAATTATTCCCCTGTCGGAACAGGATTTTGAGCATATCTACAAAATAAAAGAAGTGTTGGACAATAAGGAATACGTGTGCTTCCAGGGCGACCGGAGGGTGTCGGAAAAGATGTCCTGCACGTTTGATTTTTTAGGGCGGCAGGCTACTTTTCCCAAAGGTCCGTTTTATTTGGCGGTAAAGTTTAAAGCGCCGGTTGTTTTTTATTTTTCCATGCGGGAAAAAGGAATGAAATACCGGTTTAAATTTTTTATTGCCGGCGTTTCGGCGCACGGCAGGGAAGCCCATCCGGAACATGCGCTCATGCGGCAATACATCCAAACGTTGGAATCGGTGCTGCGGCAATATCCCGAGCAATGGTTTAACTACTATAAATTTTGGAATGCCTAAAAAAATACTCATCATATCGGCAAACCAGCACCGCGCGCCCTATCCCATTTACCCGATAGGATTATCCTATTTGTCCACCTACCTGAAAAAAGAGTTGAGCGGCTATGAAGTATTGACTTATGATATGAATTTCGGCACGCTGGAAGCGTTGGGCGCATTGATTGACGCGCAACAGCCCGATTACATCGGGTTATCCCTGCGGAATATAGACGGCGCTAATTCATTTGACAGGACAGGCTTTGTGCCGGGATACGAAAAAATAACGAAACAAATACGCCTGCATAGCCGTTCCCCGCTTATTCTTGGCGGGGCGGGCTTTTCGGTGTATGCACCCACTTTGTTTGAACTGCTGCAACCCGATTTTGCCGTCAAGGGCGAAGGCGAAAAAGCTTTGGTGGAACTTATCACCGCACTTGACCGGAAAACCGGTTATGAAAATATCGAGGGCTTGCTTTACAAGGATAAACAAGGCGTCCTCCGCTTCAACGAACGTAAGGAATTTGCGCGAAAACTGAGCGTGGACTTTGACAACGGCTTGATAGATTATTACTGGGAACACAGCGGCATGTTGAATATCCAAACCAAGCGCGGGTGTTATTACAAATGTATTTATTGCTCCTATCCGTTGATTGAAGGCACGTGCGTGCGTTGCCTCGACAGTGACGAGATTGTAGAAAATTTGGAAAAGCTATCCAAAGAAAAAGGCATCAACTATGTATTTTTTACGGATTCCATATTCAATATTAAAAATGACTATAACGTGACGCTGGCGGAAAAAATAATTCGTAAAAACCTCCATATCCGTTGGGCGGCTTACTTTTCACCGTCGAATATTACCGATGAAGAAATGGCGTTGTATAAACGTTCCGGGTTATCGCATATTGAATTTGGAACGGAATCGTTTTCCGATGCGCAATTGGTGAATTACGGCAAGACATTCACTTTTGGCACGGTGTTAAAAACATCGGAGCTGGCGTTAAAGCATAATGTATTTTATGCGCATTTTTTAATCTTGGGCGGCTACGGCGAAACCGAACAGACACTGGAGGAAACCTTTGAAAATGCAAAGAAACTGCGCTACACCGTGATGTTCCCCTTTGTGGGCATGCGGATTTATCCGGGCACGATTTTACAACGGTACGCTATCCGCGAAGGGGTTATTTCGGAAAAAGACGCCCTGCTTGAGCCGACGTATTATATCTCTAAAAATTTTGACCCCGCTACCTTGAAAGAACGCGCCAAAGCGACCGGTAAGGCTTGGGTTTTCGCCGACGACGTGCGGAACGAAGAGGTGGAACAATTCCGGATAAAAAGAAATAAAAAAGGATTGATATGGGAATACCTGCGCCTGCCTTGACCAGCCATAAAGTATTTGTAGCGGCTGATAATATCATCAGCGCGCTGGGGTTTTCCACAGCGGAAACTATGGACGCTATATGGCGCGGCGAAACGGGGATTAAACAGATACACGACCCGGCTATTTATCCCGGCTCATTCCATGCCGGAAGCATCGACAGGCAACGTTTCCGGCAGTTATGCGGGCAGCACGGGCTGGCGCAATATGCGCCGTTTGAAGCATTGGTTATCCTGTCAATCAGGGAGGCGTTGCGGCAAACCGTCCTGGACCTGTCGGGCGAAAAGGTTTTATTCATCCTGTCTTCCACTAAGGGGAATATCGGGTTTTTAAATACGCTCCGCCGTGCGGAGTTGGAATGCAAGCATCCCGCGCCGGTGCAGCAGGCATTGCTTTGGCGGTCGGCGCAGCGGGTGGCAGATTATTTCGGAATGAAAAACACGCCGCTTGTAGTATCCAACGCTTGCGTGTCGGGAGTGGCTGCGGTGGAATTGGGCGCGCGGTTGCTGCGCGAAGGATGGTACGAAACCGTTGTCATTACCGGCGCAGACGAGATAACCGCTTTTACGGTTTCCGGCTTCCAGGCGTTTAAATCCATCAGTCCGGAGCCATGCAAACCTTACGACCGCCAAAGGGACGGGCTGTCGATAGGCGAAGGCGCAGGCACGCTGGCGCTCACCCGCCGGGAAGAGTTTGTGCCCGCCGGACGGAAAATATATATTTTGGGCGGCGCTACCGCCAATGACGCCAACCATATTTCGGGACCTTCGCGCTCGGGCGACGGCTTGCATTATGCCATAGAAAACGCCCTTACGCAGGCAGGCGTTCCGAAAAGCGCACTTGATTTCATCAACCTGCACGGCACCGCTACTATTTTCAATGACGAGATGGAGTCGAAAGCATTGGCGCTTTCCGCACTTTCCGGCGTTCCTGCCAATAGCTTGAAAGGCTTTCTGGGGCATACGCTCGGCGCATCGGGCGTGATAGAAATGATTGCCTGCATGGCGTCGCTGAAACAAAACCGCCTGATAGCGACCAAAGGGTTTTCGGCATTGGGCGTACCCGAACCCATGAATATCATTACCGGAAACACGGCAAAAGAACTGCATACTTTCTTGAAAACGGCTTCCGGCTTTGGCGGGTTCAACAGCGCCATTGTCGTATCCGATACGTATACCGCGCCCCTGCGGCAACAAACAACCGGCGGCATACGCCTTTCCCATACGTGCCGGATAGCCGGCAACAAAATATGGGTGAACGGAACAGTGGCTTTTGAAGCGCCGGAAGCCGGGACAGTGGCGGATTTCCTCAAGGCGGCATTCAAAAACCTGCATGCGCCCAACATGAAATTCTACAAAATGGACAATCTCTGCAAGCTGGGATACGTGGCGATGGAATATCTTTTGCTGCATCATAATGTCCTGCCGCAATACGACGGGCGGAAGGTCGCTTTACTTTTCAGCAACGCCGCCGCATCGCTGGATACCGACATTGACCACCAATTGACTATTTGCAACGGGGGCGATTACTTCCCCAGCCCTGCCGTATTTGTATATACGTTGCCCAACATTGTGCTGGGCGAAATCTGCATCAAACAGAAGATACAGGGCGAAACTACTTTCTTTATTTCCGAAGCCGGCGACTGGGATTTTTTGCACCGCTATGCCGGTATGCTCTTCCGCGCCACCGGCACAGAATTAGCCATTGCCGGGCGGATAGATTGCCTCGGCGAAACATACGAAGCGGAAATGCAATTTATCGAACGGAGCATGGAGCGCAACGGTTTCAAGATTTAAAAATTTAAGGTTTCGCAGTGGCGCGCTGGAAGGAAGTTCAAACCGCAACAGCATTTCGTGAATATTTTATTTTTTCATGGTTGCACGCTGAAACCCTAATGTTATCAAGGTATAGTATTGTTAGGGAGCACTATTTTCTTCCTCCC